>CAZMXH010000399.1:0-3550 GCA_964570165.1 uncultured Actinomycetes bacterium | reverse complement strand
TCCTGGAAGGTCTTCGTCAAGGACGGGATCATTACCTGGGAGACTCAGGAGACCGACTATCCGTCGGTCGGGCCGGACATGCCCGAGTACGAGCCGCGCGGCTGCCCGCGCGGGGCGTCGTTTTCCTGGTACACCTACTCTCCGTCGCGGGTGCGGTACCCGTACGTCCGGGGCGAACTGCTAGAGCTGTGGCGCGAGGCTCGGCAGCGGAACGACGATCCCGTGGCCGCATGGGCCGAGATCATCGGGGACCAGGAGCGAGCCACCCGGTACAAGCGTGCTCGGGGCAAAGGCGGGTTCGTGAGGTCGTCGTGGCCAGAGGTCAATGAACTGATCGCGGCGGCGCATGTGCACACGGTCAAGGAGTACGGTCCCGATCGGGTGGTTGGCTTTTCGCCGATCCCGGCGATGTCGATGGTGTCGTATGCGGCCGGTACCCGGTTCCTGTCCATGATCGGTGGCACCATTCTGTCGTTCTACGACTGGTACGCGGACATGCCGATCGCTTCGCCGCAAGTCTTCGGCGATCAGACCGACGTGCCGGAGTCGGGCGACTGGTGGAACTCGTCGTACCTGGAGATCTGGGGCACCAACCTGCCGATCACCCGTACCCCCGACGCGCACTTCATGGTCGAGGCCCGCTACCGGGGCCAGAAGGTCGTGGTGGTCTCGCCTGACTTCTCAGACCACACGAAGTTCGCCGACGACTGGCTCGCCGCCGCTCCCGGCACGGACGGAGCGCTCGCGATGGCCATGGGGCATGTGATCCTTACCGAGTTCTTCCGGGACCGCCAGGTGCCTTACTTCACCGAGTACGTGAAGACCTACACCGACCTGCCGTTCCTCGTCACCTTGCGGGAGCACGGCGACGCCTACGTCCCGGACGGGTTCCTCACAGCCGCCGACCTGGGTGACGAGTCGGAAGGCGCGGCGCACAAGACCGTGATGCTGAACGCGGCCACCGGCGAGCCGTTCGTCCCGGGCGGTTCGCTCGGGTTCCGGTTCACCGATTCGGGACAGGGCCGCTGGAACCTCGACCTGGGCGGTGTCGACCCGGCGCTGACGGTCCACGACCGGTCCCCTGACACGGTCGCCATCGACCTGTCGCGGTTCGACGTCGGGGAGACCGAGGGCGGGTCCGCGGTACGCAGGGGCGTGCCGGTCATACGGCTGGCCGGACGGCTGGTCACGACCGTGTTCGACCTGCTGATGGCACAGTACGCGGTGCGGCGCGACGGTCTGCCGGGCGAATGGCCGGACGGCTACGACGATCCGCAGCCCTACACGCCGGCCTGGCAGGAGAAGATCACATCGGTTCCGGCCGCCGCGGCCATACGGGTAGCGCGGGAGTTCGCCCGCAACGCAGAGGTGTCCAAAGGCCGGTCAATGATCTGTATGGGCGCGGGCACCAACCACTGGTTCCACTCCGATCAGATCTACCGAACGTTCTTCACGCTGACCATGCTGTGCGGCTGCCAGGGGGTCAACGGCGGTGGCTGGGCGCACTACGTTGGCCAGGAGAAGGTGCGGCCGCTCACCGGGTGGCAGCAGGTGGCATTCGGGCTGGACTGGCAGCGGCCGACCCGGCACATGACCGGTACCTCGTTCTGGTACACACACACCGACCAGTGGCGGTACGAGAGCTTCGGAGCGGCCGAGCTTGCCAGCCCGCTAGGCCGCGGGCTGTTCGCCGGCCGTACCTTCGCGGACTGCCTGGCGCAGGCGTCACGGTTGGGCTGGACCCCGTCACATCCGGCGTTCGACCGCAACCCGCTCGACCTGGCTGATGAGGCGGCGCGGGCCGGCAAGCCGGTCAGCGACCATGTCGTCGACGAGCTGTCCTCGGGACGCCTGCGGTTCGCCGCCGAAGACCCAGACGCGCCGGCCAACTGGCCACGAGTGCTGACCGTGTGGCGGGCGAACCTGCTCGGTTCCTCGGGGAAGGGCATGGAGTACTTCCTGCGGCATCTGGTCGGGGCCGACGATGCAGTGCGTGCCGAGGAGTCCGCGCCGAACCTGCGGCCTGCCGAGGTGACGTGGCACGAGGAGGCGCCACGCGGCAAGCTCGACCTGCTGACCGCTATCGACTTCCGGATGACCAGCACCTGTACGTACGCCGACGTGGTGCTGCCGGCCGCGACCTGGTACGAGAAGCACGACCTGTCCTCGACGGACATGCACCCGTTCGTGCACTCCTTCAACCCGGCCATCCCGCCGCCGTGGGAGACCCGCACCGACTTCGAGATCTTCCAGTCGATCGCCGAGCAGTTCTCCCGGCTCGCGTCCAGCCATCTCGGTACCCGTACCGACGTGATCGCAGCGCCGTTGATGCACGACACGCCGGACGAGTGCGCCCAGCCGGCCGGCCGGGTGCGCGACTGGAAGGCCGGCCAGGCCGAGCCGGTGCCCGGCGTCAGCATGCCCCGGCTCGTCACCGTCGAACGCGACTTCACCGCAGTGGCGGAGAAGATGGCTGCGCTCGGCCCGCTGGTCGATACGCTGGGCACCAGCACCAAGGGCGTGACCGTGGTGCCGACCGAGGCCGTGGACTACCTCGGCCGGGCGAACGGACGGGTACGTGGCGGGGTGGCGGACGGTCGCCCGTCCCTCGCCCGCGACGTCCATGTTGCCGAAGCGATCCTCGCGCTGTCCGGCACCACGAACGGCCAGGTAGCACTCCAGGGTTGGCAGGAACTGGAGAAGCGCACCGGCATCGGCCTGGCCGATCTCGCCGCGGAGCGTTCCGGTGAGCAGATCACCTTCGGCGACACTCAGGTCCAGCCGCGAGCGGTCATCACCTCCCCGGAGTGGTCCGGCAGTGAGACAGGCGGGCGTCGCTACTCCCCGTTCGTGGTCAACGTCGAGCGCAAGAAGCCGTGGCACACGCTTACCGGCCGGATGCATTTCTTCCTCGACCACGACTGGATCGCTGAGTACGGCGAGATGCTGCCCACGTACCGGCCGCCGTTGGACTACGCACGACACTTCGGTGACCAGAGCATCGGCGAACAGCACCGGCCGGAGATCACCGTCCGCTATCTGACCCCGCACTCGAAGTGGTCCATCCACTCCGAGTACCAGGACAACCTGCACATGCTCCGGTTGTTCCGCGGCGGGCCGGTCATCTGGATGAGCCCGGA
The DNA here is from genome assembly GCA_964570165.1 of uncultured Actinomycetes bacterium. Taxonomy (GTDB): domain Bacteria; phylum Actinomycetota; class Actinomycetes; order Jiangellales; family Jiangellaceae; genus JBMCTR01. The sequence continues at coordinate 410 of CAZMXH010000399.1, read as the reverse complement.
CGACGCCGCGACCATCGGCGTTACGGACAACGACTGGATCGAGGCGTTCAACCGCAACGGGGTGGTCGCGTGCCGCGCGGTGGTCACTCACCGGATGCCGAAGGGCACGGTCTTCATGTACCACGCCAAGGACCGGCACCTGATGACGCCGAAGTCGGAGATCTCCGGCTGGCACGGCGGGTCGGACAACTCGCTGACCCGGTTGGTGATCAAGCCGACCCACATGGCTGGGGGGTATGGCCAGTTGACCTTCGCGTTCAACTACCACGGCCCGACAGGCAACCAGCGCGACGAGATCGCCGTGATACGCCGCCGCAGTCAGGAGGTGGAGTTCCGATGAGGATCAAGGCACAGATGGCGATGGTGATGAACCTCGACAAGTGCATCGGCTGCCACACCTGCACCGTGAC
>CAZMXH010000398.1:0-3560 GCA_964570165.1 uncultured Actinomycetes bacterium | reverse complement strand
CACACCCACCTGGTCTTTGCCGGGGACCGCAGCGCCGAGTTCGAGGCACGGATGGCCGGGGAGTCCTACGCCGCGGGCGGCATCAACGTGACCACCCGGGCCACCCGGGCAGCGAGCGACGCCGAACTCACCGGTCTGGTCGCCGGCCCAAGCGAGCCGTCCACCGTAGATGTGCGGAGCCGGTAGCAGATCCACCTCCGGCGCGGTGACGACGCCGAACTCGCCTCCGCCTCCGCGCAGCGCCCAGAACAGGTCCGGGTCGCTCCGCTCGGTCACCCGGACGTGCGCGCCGTCCGGATCAACCATTTCGAAGGCCCGGACGTGGTTCGCCGCCAGACCGTACTTGCGTCCGAACCAGCTCAGGCCCCCGCCTAGCGTGTACCCGACGACCGTCGGGTCACCGGAGCTGCCGGGGAGGCTTGTGAGCCCGGTGCCGGACAGCGCGGCGTTCAGATCCCGGGATCGGACGCCCGCGTCGACGCGCGCCGTTCGCCCGGAGGTGTCGACCGACAACCTGCGCATTCCCGTCGTCCGGAGCAGGAACGTCCCGTCCACGGCAGTGCTGGCACTGTGCCCAACAGGCTGCGTCGCGACCGCAAGGCCGTGCCGACGGGCGAACCGAACCAGCGCGGCAACGTCGGCCACCCCCGCGGCGTGGACTACGGCCAGCGGGCGCTGGTCGACGCACAGGTTCCAGCCGTGCCGCTCGGCGTCCCAGTCTGCGTCCGCGGACGTCACGATCCGGCCGGAGATCTCCTGGTTGACCGCCGCCAGTAGGTCCGGCGGCAGCGTGCTCAACGTTGTTCCACTCATACACTCCAGCGAACCGTCGACGGATAGGTCGTGTCGTTGTCCGACGCGGCACGGTGATTGACCGCGAGCGCACACCCATTGGTCAGCCGAGCGCGACGCGACGGTAGGCGCCCGGCGGGCTGCCGTATGCGGCCCGGAATACCCGGCTGAAGTGGGCCGGATCGGTGAATCCGTACCGGGCACCGATCGCGCTGACCGGTCGTGAACGCTGGGCCGGATCGAGCAGGTCTCGCCGCGATCGCTCCAGCCGCCGGTTGCGGATGAACCCGGCGACGGTGATGTTCTGCTCCGCGAACAGCTTGTGGAGGTATCGGATGGAGATGTGGTGCGTCTGCGCGACGCGGGCCGGTGACAGCTCTGGGTCACCCAACTGATCCTCGATGTACGCGAGAATGCGCTCGACGAGCGCCTGCCGCCGGGGTTTGCCGTCGGCGCCCCCGTTCGAGGCGCTCAGCGTGGCGGACAATAGGTCGACCACGGCAGTGCAGACCCGGAAGCCCTCATGCGCGTCGAGGCTGTCCAGGTGACCAGGAAGTTGGCTTACCATCGACGACAGCAACCCGCCCGGTATGGTATCACCCGGCACCCACACCCCGGCTAGGACGTCGGAGCCCTGCTGATGCACCGGAAGCAACCGCCTGGGGATGGCCAGCTGGATGACCGTCGACGAGTCATGGATGCACCTGAACGGCAGCCCGGGGTCCACCAGGGTGAGGTCACCGGGCCCTACCTCGGCCTGCCGACCCGCCTGCTCGCCGACGACGCGGCCCCGAGTGTGGACGTACATGCGGAACATATCCGGATCGGACCGGCGCACGTGCCTCGGGGTATACATCACCTCGCCCGGTCCCGAATCCCACGCCGCGAGACTCAACGCACCGACCTGACCGGCGACGATCCGCTCTCTTTCGTCCACTCCGTCGGGGAACCGGATGTCCAACGGTCCAATCGTCCGGTCAAATGACATCCCGCCAGTACTCTTCGCGAGTGGCGGCCGGCTCGTCCTGGGCGTGGTAGACCAGGGGCATTCGACTAGTCTTGGTCGACGCCGCCGCGGGATGCAAATCGATATGCCTGCTCGTGGTGGCCCTGATTCACGTGGCGGCCGTGATCATTCCCGCACCGACTGTGCAAGCGGGTCGTCTCCGTTGTCAGCGGCGCTCATGGCACGCTCGCCCGCGATCCACGCGAGTTCAGCTTCACCGACCTTGATCAGGGTCGTAGCCGCGAGGTGGTGTATGCGGGAGGACACCCGCCACCGCGCCCGGTCGGACTCGTGTTCTTCGAGAGCCTGGGCTGCGCGGATGAGCTGCGGCAGAATGGCGATCACACGAGTGACGCGTCCGCGCTGGTAGTCCACCCATCACCGACGCGCACCACAACTCGGACATCTGTCCCTGGCCGAGCAGCATGTGCGGCATTGCCCGTTGCATGAGCGTCTGCTGCCGGCGTGGCGTGTCCCAGGTCGGAGTTGGCCTGCCCGCCCTGACCTGACCACGTGGAGGGGAATCATGTCCGAGCAGCCACAGACCAGCGAGGATGACAGGCCGAGGAGGCGCTGGCTGGCTCCTACCATTGCCAGCGCCCTGCCTCTGGTCGTGGGCATAGCCATCGGCAGCGCTGCTAGCAGCGATGGCACCGAGCCCACGGCTGAGGACACGCCGCAACCTCAGCCCACAGTGACAGAGACGGTCACGGTGGGTCCGACCGAGGATGAGCAGGCGGCGCTGGACGCGAGGGCCGCAGAGTTGGACGCCCAGGCCGCGGAGTTGGAGGAACGTGCGGCTGCGCTCGATGAGCGCGAAGCTGCGATCACCGAGACCGAGGAGCAGGTCGCCGCGAACACCGTGGGTGACGGTGTGTGGGTCGTCGGTGTTGACATCGAGCCGGGCACCTACCGGGCGGTGGACGTATCACCGGACTGCTATTGGGGCACCTACACCAGCGGCACCAACCAGGGCGACGTCGTCAACAACGGCATCCCCGGTGGCGGCAACCCTCAGGTCACGGTGAGCGAGGGCCAAGACTTCGAATCGCAACGCTGCGGGGAGTGGACGAAACAGTGAAGCGCCTAGCGGTACCGCTGATGCTCGTCATTGCCGGGTGCGGTATTGACGATGGTGTCGAGACGGCCGGGGCAGCCTCCGCCACAGCCACAGTGGCAGCCGAGATCACGTCACTGGACCGGGCAGCCGATTGTGACAATTTGCTCGAGGTTGAGGACGATGGTCGCACCCTCGTCGTGGAAACCGAGGGTGAGGAGATCGGGTCGGTCGGCATCCCGTACGAGGCTCTTTCCTGCGTCTATGAGGCACTGGAAATGCCCGCCAGCGTGGTCGCCAAGATCGGGAACACGCGCGCCATGGACGGCATGCAGGACGCTACCTGGGACAACTTCTCGGCGTTCTGGACCTTCCACCCAGACGACGGCCTGAGTCTTGTCGTCGAAGCAGGAGAGGAGCAATGAACTGAGCGAGTCTTAGCGATGCGCGGGTCGGCAACCCGGCGCGGCGCGGACGTGAGTGTGTCCAGTACCACTCCGTGGTCAGCCAAGCATTGGCTCGCTGTCCTACCAACCACAGTCCGCCGAGCCGACTGTCGTAGCGCAGTCTCCTCGAAACGGCGACGAACTGCGACCAAGACTGAGACCACAGCATTGCCACAAGATCATTAAGAGACCAGCGCTGATAGACGTGCTGATCAGAGTGGTAGAGGCGGCGGGATTTGAACCCGCGAGAGGGGTAAAC
>CAZMXH010000397.1:0-3577 GCA_964570165.1 uncultured Actinomycetes bacterium | reverse complement strand
GCGACTGATTGATTGCCATTCGATGCTCGTAGGGCAGCCGCATTTATCGGTTGCTGTGTGATCGTATCTTGTCGTAGGCGGGCGCGGCGGTGGAACAATCAGCCACGGGCTTGACGCTGGCGTCCCCATTGGTTCCAGCGCGCAGGTGGTGGCCGATGATGTGCATCTTCCTGCGGAGCGGCAGGAGAAGGTGTTTGAACTAGGTAGGTGAGAGCGAAGCGGTCAGGCCGGTGTTCTCGGGCGTAGCCTCATCGGCGGTGGTCGGCCATTATGGACCCCGCCCCGGAGGTCTCGCTTCTGCCTCACCGCAGGATAGGAGCCATAAGAATCGTTCCCGGCCCTATGCAGAAGGTACAGCATCCGTTTTGATCATGTTTGCAGGACGGCAGACTAGGATACTGTAAGATCGACCTGTCGGGATGCTTTCCTCTAATACGAGGCCCGCTTCGGAGATTAGATCTCGGTAATGCTGGAGCGTGCGTTCCTGCGCGCCAAAGATAACAAGCATCTGCAAATCGCTGTGCGTAAAATCTAGGGGATCCGCACCCAGTTCCAGTATTTCCTCAACAATTAAGATTCGGCTGTCATCACCAGCGGCTTCTGCGCAACGCTTCAGTATCTGTATCGCTTTTGCATCACTCCAGTCATGAATTACGTTGGAAAGTAAATACGTGGCGCCGACTACCGGCAACGGTTCGAAAAAACTTCCAGCAGCAAAGTTGCAGCGCGAACTGAGCCCGTCGTCATCAATAGCGGCTGTAGCAGCTGTGGCTATACGAGGTAGATCGATGATGGTTCCGCGCATCGATGGGTTTAGGCGCAGCAACTCGCGTAACACTATGCCGCGCCCGCCACCAACGTCCACCAGATGAGCTATTGCATTCCAGTCGTATTTGCCCCTGATCGCATTCACTACTTTCCGACTATTCTTTTCCATATAGGAATCAAGTGAAGCACCGAGCCTTGGATTCCTCTCCATATCCTGCCAGAATGGCGCCCCGTACAATCGATCGTAAGTGGGCTTGCCAGTCTTCAAGGCCTCGTCCAGATAAATGAAGCTCAACTCGGCACGACCGAGAGCTTCTCGGGGACTTGTCCAGTGGTTTAACTTTCCGGGCTTAAGTACGCGATTACCACGTGGGGTCACGGAGTAGCATCCTTCACTATCCTCCTGCAACAAACTTCGAGCTGCTAGAAACCTGAGCAATCGAGACAGGCGATCCTTCGGAACATCCACTACTGCTTCAAGTTGTTCTAAAGTACTTTTCCCGGAATCGATCAGCGTAGGCAGATTCCAGCCGATAGCGACTCTGATCGCCATCGGTGTTGCCAAGTCCGCCATTTCGGAGATCGGCAGGTGCCCACCTAGCGAGCGAGAGGAAGGGCCAATGCGGCTCCGTATCGCACGACGCACTCGGACCGGAAGCAACTTGGCAGCGATGCGAAAGATCAGGGACATGGAGCGCAGCCTAGCCCGGAGCTTTCACGGGGAGGTTGATGGGGCTCACAGGCCAGAGCGGCAAGGGCACATCAGATCCGATTGCGCGAACCGTGAAGGGGCAGTTCAGCCGGGTCGGTGTGCTTGGCGCCACAGACGAGGTCCTCGGTGCGGGCGCGCAAATCGTGCGGCGTGCTGGCCGCGGCGGGTGTTGATGGCGAACGCGGTCACGCGCATGCCGCCGGGGTCGGTCAGCCGCAACTGCGCACAGGGGTGCGGCGTTCCTTGTGCTCGATGACCCGCATACGCTCAGCCCGGCAGGTCGAGCAGGTCGGTAACCTCGGGCGCCCACGCCAGCCACGCCCCCTCGCGCGGCTCGTGGCGGCATCGATGGCGGGTCCACGCGTCGTCGGGGACCAAGCTGGTAGCACCTCGGCGAACCCGCCCGGCAGTGCGGACCCCACAGAGCACGACAGGCGCTGGCACGACTCGTGTGCCCGGCACCAAACAGCTCGTGCTCGACGCGGTGAGAGCAAATGCCAGCAGTCTTCGGCCGCGAACACCACCTCCGACCACTGTGCGGCCTTACTCCAGCGCCTGGAAGTGGCCGTCGCCGGTCGTTGGCCACCGTGTGTTCGACGAGCCTGGAGCCGGCCTAGTTGACGACCTCCGCCGTGTGACTTTGTTTAGTGTGGTTGAGTCGGGCCTGAGGGCTGCGCGGGATTGCTCTCTGTCGTTCCTAGCCCGCTCGCCGAGCCGGCGGTGCCCATTCTCAGCAATGGCTTGCCGACGCCTGAACTGCGACCCGGCACTTTCAGGCGCAGACTTGACCGGGCAGAGTGCTCCGTCGTACTCCGAAGCTTGACTCATCCACTGAGAGCACGGGCGGTAGTGTCTGAGTATGAGCGCCTTGATCAAAGCCTCTCAAACATATGACGACGTAGCTGCTACGTGGCTCGACTTGGCCCCACATGCTACCTACTTCTTCCAGCTACCAAGCTGGGCGAAGGCGGTTGCGAGATCCACGTTAAGCACGGATACGCTATGGTTATGCTCCGCGGCCGGCCCACGAGCCGCCGATGTGCTCAGAATTCGTCAAGCAAACATCAAGGGAATGCGGTACAGCATCGTGTCAAACATCGTCTCCTCACCAGTCCCTTTTATCGAAGGTATTTATAAAGACTTTGATCCGCGGGATCTAGTCCAAGAAATTCCCGGCTGGGATATGGCGAGGCTGAAAGGGCTGCGAATAGAGTCGTCCTGGCTGCGTGCCAAAGGTGCGCAGGTACGTGCGGAGCAGAAGGGTTGCGCTACCGTACTGGACTTGCCTTCGGATAGCGAGTCTTGGTGGGCGAGCGCACCTAAGAATCTTCGGAAGACGATCAGAAAGCGCCGTGCCAATGCGGAAAAGATTGGGACGGTCGAAATAGCGGTAGCTGAGTCGCCCCGTGAGATTCAGAACACATTCCAACGATTCGTCTCTCTGGAAGCACAGGGGTGGAAGGCCGCGACCGGCCGGACTCTTGCGCAGCGCACTGAAGAGCGAAGTGTCTTGTCTCACTTCCTTTACGAGCAAGCGCACTCCGGGGGCGTCAGAATATACGCCCTGAAGATAGGCAACACGGACGCTGCATTTCAGGTCACTGTGAGGGTTGGAAAGACTCTCTACATGTTGAAGACTTCCTACGATGAGTCCTTTGCGGCTATATCACCGGGGAATCTACTCATAGCTAGTATCATCGAGGCTGCGTCCGATGACCCCTTGATCTCCCGCATCGACTTCTGCGCGCGAACACCGTGGCAAGATCACTGGAGAATGGAGCTCGAGCCGACGTTCGAGGTCGTGATGTTCAACAGGGCATCTCTACGTGGGAGACTCCTCGAGTTCGGCTGGCGAACATTTGGTTCTAGCCGATGGGAAAGTCGGTCATCACAGGAATTTGCCGTACCGTGAATCGCGGTATCGATTCTGCGCCGTCAGCGAGGTGTTCGAACGAAGATCGACTACAGGGAGTTGGTGAATGAACGCCAGCGTGTACGCCACAGTCTCCTACCTATGCCGGTACGCGGCCCGCGACGCTGTCCGCATTGTACGATGGTGGCGCGCAGCGCCCCACTACGGTCAACGCACCTACATAG
>CAZMXH010000396.1:0-3592 GCA_964570165.1 uncultured Actinomycetes bacterium | reverse complement strand
CAACCAGGCCGTCCTTACCGCACCCGTTCTCCGCGCCGACGACCCGGTGCTCGACGCCGTCGACGCGTTCTACGCGGGCGGCGACCGCCCGCTGACCCTGCTGTCGCCGTGGCCGACCCCGGATCTGACGCCGCGCGGCTGGTCGCTGATGGGTCATCCAGCGTTCGTGGTACGCGCACCAGGGCCCGTGCCTACCGAGCGCCCGCTTGGCGTGGAACTCCAGCGGGCCGAGACCGCTGAGGACTACCGGCTCGCGGACCAGATCATGGTGGACGGCTTCGGGTTCGACGAGGCGCGCGGCGCGCCGCCTGGATCGATTCTCCCGTACGGCACGAGCGGCAGCGGCCTCGACGTCTACCTCGGCAAGTACGACGGGCGGCCGGTCGCCGTCGGCGAGGTGTTCGTCTGGCGCGGTGTCGCGAACCTGTGCGGCGGGGCGACACTGGCCGCCACTCGCCGACGGGGCGTCTGGCGGGCCCTCGTCTGGGCCCGTGTCGGCATCGCCGCGCACCTGCCCGCCGTCGCGTTCACGAGTGACATGTCGAGGCCGGGGTTCGTGCGGATGGGCTTCCTGCCGGTGACCCGGTTCACCCTCTGGTGGCGTCGAGCCTGATCTCACTGCGGGGCCTGCCGGCGCAAATAGCTTCCTTGTTGCTGCTGCAGCGACAACAAGGAAGCTATTTGCGCGGGGCAGGCCAGCGCGACGGACGACACGCCGTATGCCCGTCCGGCCGCGGCGTCCGGCCTTCTGTCGCAGCGGTCCGGCATGATCGAGGTATAGAGGAGGCACCCGATGTACCTCGACCAGCGCCAGCTCATCCTCAGTCCGTCCGACCTGGTCGGGCACCTCGCCTGCCGCCACCTCAGCACTCTCGAACGCGAGCGGGCCCTCGGCCGCCGCCCAGAGCCGGCCGCCGACGATCCGAACGCCGAGATCATCCGCCACCTCGGCGAGGTGCACGAGCATTCCGTCCTCGACGACATGCGCGGCTCCCACCGGGTGATCGAGATACCGCGGACGGCCGACCCTGGCACCGGCGAGCGGCTCACGCTGCAGGCCATGCGCGACGGCGCCGACCGCATCTACCAGGCGACGTTCTTCGACGGGCGCTGGCGAGGGCACGCCGACTTCCTCCTCCGCAACGACGCCGTGCCCAGCAACCTCGGCGACTGGTCGTACGACGTCGCCGACACCAAGCTGGCCCGTCACCTCGCGGTGGGCGCCGTGCTGCAGATGGGCGCGTACGCCCGCGGCCTCGAGCGGCTTCAAGGGGTGCCGCCGCAGCGGCTGACGGTGATCCTCGGCACGCGACAGGAGATCAGCGTCCCGTACGTGGACGTCGCGGCGTACCTCCGGCGGGCGACGTCCGACTTCGAGGAGTGGCTCGCCGACCCGCCTGCCACCTACCCCGTCCGGGTCCGGCACTGCGAGATCTGCCCGTGGGCGGAGCACTGCCGGCAGCAGTTGATCTCCGATGACGATCTCGTTCTCGTCGCCTTCCTCCGCCGCGACCAGCGGCAGCACCTGCGCGACGCAGGCATCGAGACGGTGGCTCAACTCGCCGCCGCGGGTGAGACCGGGCTCGCCGAGGTGCGTTCGGTCGGTGCCGCGTCCCGCCGTCGGCTCGCCGCACAGGCCCGGCTGCAGGTCGCGGCGCGGGAGCGGGACGTCCCGCCTCACGAGCCGGTGCTGCCGGTCGAGCCGGGCCGAGGGCTCGCGCTCCTACCGGAGCCCGACGAAGGCGACGTGTTCCTCGACCTGGAGGGCGACCCGTTCTACGGCCCGCACGGCCTGGAGTACCTGTGGGGCCTGTCCGACACGGACGACAGGTTCACCGGCTGGTGGGCGCACGACCCGATCGCCGAGCAGCGGGCCTTCGAGGACGTCGTCGACCACATCATGGACGTGTGGAAGCGCCATCCGGGCATGCACGTCTACCACTACGCCGCTTACGAGCCCAGCCGGCTCAAGGCTCTCTCCCAGCGGTACGGCTCCCGGATAGACGAGGTCGACGCGTTGCTGCGGGGCGAGCGCCTGGTCGACCTGTACACGGTCGTGCGGCAGGGGCTGCGGGTGGGCACGGAGTCGTACTCCATCAAGGCGCTGGAGCGGCTCTACGACCCGGCCGCCCGATCCGGCGCCGCGGTCAAGGACGCTGCCTCCAGCATCGTGGAGTACGAGCGCTGGCGCACCTCCGGCGACCAGGCGGTGCTCGACGCGATCGAGGGGTACAACCGGGACGACTGCGTCAGCACCCGCCGGCTTCGCGACTGGCTGGAGCAGCGTCGCGCCGACCTTCTCGCCACTGGCCACGACGTGCCGCGGCCGAGCGCTACCGCGGGGCCGGAGGAGCACCGGCAGCCGACGGACCCTGAGGTCGTGGCGGTTGCCGCGGCCCTGACGAGCGACGTGCCAGCCGATCCGGCCAAACGCACGCCCGAGCAACGGGCGAGCGCGCTGCTGGCCGACCTGCTGCAGTGGCACCGGCGCGAGCACCGCGCCGAGTGGTGGGAGTTCTTCCGGGTCCGTGCGTTGGCGTCCGAGGAACTCGAGGATGACCCTGCCGTGCTCGGCGGGTTGACGGGCGCCCGGCTCGTCGGCCAGGAGAAGCAGTCCGGCATCTGGCGGTACGACGTCCCGGCGCAGGAGTGCCGGCTGCGAGCCGGCGACCGCGTCGACCACGCCGGCCCGGCGGCCGGCAGCAGCACGCTGCTGCGGCTCGACCTGGAACGGGGCTGGGTGGAGCTGAAGCGCGCCGTCCGCAACGAACTGCCCCACCCGACCGGCCTGCTGCCGTCCTCGCCCGTGGACACGTCCGGTCTCGCGGCGGCGCTGCTGCGGGTCGGGCGCTGGGTCGCCGACCACGGGTGGGACGCCCCCGGTCCGTACCGCGGCATCCGGGACCTGCTGCTCGGGCTGCCACCCCGCCTGCCTGCGGGCGTCCCGCTGCGCGCTGACGGCGAGAGCGGGGCGGCGGCACTGGCCCGTGTCGCGGTGCAGCTGTCCGGTGCATTGCCGGTGCAAGGTCCGCCCGGGGCCGGCAAGACGTACGCGGGAGCCCGCGCAATCGTCGAACTGGTCCGCTCAGGGCGGACGGTGGGCATCTGCGGGCCGAGCCACCGCGCCATCACCAACCTGCTGGACGAGGTGATGGCGGCGGACGCCGGCCGGTCCGTCCGCGCCGTCCAGAAATGCGACGAGGGGTCTGGCAGCGGCCACCCACGCGCGGCGGCGACATCCGACAACGCCGCGGTCGAGGCGGCGCTGGCCGAGGGTGCCAACGTCGTCGCCGGCACGGCATGGCTGTTCGTCCGTGACGGCATCGAGGTGGATGTGCTGGTCGTCGACGAGGCTGGGCAGCTGTCGCTGGCGAACGTGGTGGCGGCCGGATCGGCCGCGAGCGCGGTCGTCCTGCTCGGAGACCCGCGGCAGCTGCCGCAGCCGGCGCAGGGCGTGCACCCCGAGGGCGCCGACGTCTCGGCGCTCGGGCACGTCCTCGACGGCCACGACACCATCCCGCCCGACCGCGGTCTGTTTCTCGACACCACCTACCGGATGCTCCCTGCCGTCTGCGCGCCGGTGTCGCTGCTG
>CAZMXH010000395.1:0-3594 GCA_964570165.1 uncultured Actinomycetes bacterium | reverse complement strand
CAGCAAGGCCGGGGTGATCGGCCGGATCGCGGCGATGGCGCCGGTCGTCGCGGAGCGCGGGGTCACCGTCAACGGCGTGGCCCCCGGGTTCATCGAGACCCAGATGACCGCCGCCCTGCCCGCCACTCTGCGGGAGATCGGCCGGCGCCTCAACAGCATGGCCCAGGGTGGGCGCCCGGCCGACGTCGCGGAAACGATCGCGTGGCTGGCCAGCCCGGGGTCGAGCGGCATCAACGGCAGCGTCGTCCGGGTCTGCGGACAAAGCATCCTGGGGGCGTAGGGGGTGGCGATGGACGTCCGTCAACTGTCCGCCTGGCCGAACGAGCGGGCGCTGCTCGTCAAGGCGGCGTTGAGCGCGGTCCCCAGAACGCGCGGCGCCGACGAGGCGCCGGAGGTGGAGCTACGGTACGACGGGGTCGCGGTGGATCGCGCCCGCCTTGCGGCCTACGACCGGGTCTGCGGTTTCCGGCTGACCGACACGCTCCCGGCGACGTACCCGCACGTGCTCTCCTTCCCGCCCGCCATGCGGCTGATGACCGACCCCGCGTTCCCGTTCGCGCTGCCCGGCATCGTCCATGTCGGCAACCGCATCACGCAGCACCGGCCGATACGGTCCGACGAACTGCTGAACCTCGCGGTGCGGGCCGAGAACGTGCGTCCCCACCGGGCGGGCAGCCAGGTCGACGTCGTCGTCGAGGCACGAGTCGGGGACGAGCTGGTCTGGCGTGGCGTCAGCACTCACCTGAGCCGCTCCCGGCGAAGCCGCACCTCGTCAGACGGTGCGGACGGCACCGGCGGTGCGGACGGCGAGCCCGAGTCCGAGGCGACCCGGGTCGCGGTCTGGTCGGTACCGGGTGACACAGGTCGGCGCTACGCGACGGTGTCGGGTGACCGCAACCCGATTCACACCTCGCGGGTCGGTGCGCGGCTGTTCGGGTTCAAGCGGCCGATCGCGCACGGCATGTGGACGGCTGCCCGGGCGCTTGCCGCCCTCGAAGGCCGGCTGCCCCCGGCCTACCAGTACGACGTGGAGTTCAAGCGCCCTCTCCTGCTGCCCGGCCGGGCGGTACTGGCACTCGCGGAGGAGGACGGCTCGGCGATCCGGCTCGAAGTGCGGAGCGCCCGGTCCGGGAAACCTCACCTGCGCGGCAGGCTCGGTCACGACGGGTCGTGACTGCGCTCCGTCGCCGGCACGGCGTGGTCGGGGCGCCAGACGACGCCGTTGAGCAGATTGCCGAAGCCGGTCCAGGCGAAGTTCATCAGGCGGGCGGCCGTGGTGTCCGGGCTCTCCTCCGGGTGATCCAGCAGCCAGTCGGCCAGCGACTCACCGGCACCGACCAGGGCCTGCGCCATGGCGGTCAGATCGTGGTCGAGCCCCTGCCGCGATGACTGCAGTCCTGCGTTGTGCTCCCGTACCGCCTGGGCCAGGAGACCGGCGACCAGGTCGATGACCAGGTTGCGCATCCGCGCGACCTCGGCCGCGAACGGTCCCTGGTTGCGTGCCTGCCGGTACAGGACGCGCCAACTGTCGCGGTGGGTGTCAACGAAGGTGAACAGCGCCCGTAGCCCGCGCCACAGCTGCTCGTCCGGGCGGAGCTCCGGACGCAGCTCGGCGTTGATCGCGTCGAGAAGTCGTTGCACCTCGCGGCGGATCGAGGCGGCGAACAGGTCCTCCTTGGACCCGAGGTAGGCGTAGAGCATCGGCTTCGAGACGCGTGCGGTGTCCGCGATCTCGTCCATCGACGCCGGGTGGTAGCCACGGCGCGAGAACACGGCGACGGCAGCGTCGAGGATCTGCTGTTCGCGCACCTCACGCGGCAGCCGTCGGAACCGCACCGTTCGCTCTTCGCTCTTCGCCATGGCGTTGCCTCCGCACCATTCGCCCTGGCTACTTGCAACCAGCGCGCAATGAGTCATACTCTCATGGGTCATAACCTACTGGCGAGTAGATTAGGGTTCAGGTCATGGCCGAGTACGGATCCGGAGGCGACGGTCCCGCTGCGTGGGACCCGCGAGACCTGCCTGTGGAGAAGATCGCCGAGCTGTTGAGCGGGCCGGACGCGGCCGGGCTCGATCCGGAGGACGTTTCCGATGAGCAATTCCTCCGGTTGGTGTCGGCCGCCTCCGACGCCCAGATCAAGGCGGTGATGCACAGCGACGTGCGGAGCCAGATCCTCGGTGAGATCTTCCGTCGGATGGGGGAGTACGTCCGATCGGACCGACTGCCCGGTTCGCGGTCGGTGGTGCACTGGCGCCTCGACGACGGACCACACGGCGGACTCGACGAGTTCGAGACCGTCCTGGACGCCGACGGCGTGACCGCGAGACCCGGATTCCACGACGAACCGAGGGTGACGCTCACGACCGGGGCCGTGGACTTCGTGAAGCTGGTGACCGGCCGAGCGTCAGGTCCGGCGCTCTTCCTGACCCGGCGCCTGAAGATCAAGGGTGATGTCGGCTTCGCTGCCGGGTTAACGTCCATCTTCACGATCCCGGAGGCGTGACGACCGTCGCGCCGGTCGGACACGGTGCCGCGATGGCGGAGTTGAAAGGAACAGATGAACACCTTTTCGCTGGCGTTGAGCGATGACCAACGAGAACTGCAGGAGTGGGTGCACGGGTTCGCCCGCAACGTCGTCCGCCCCGCGGCGGCCGAGTGGGACGAGCGCGAGGACACGCCCTGGCCGATCATCCAGGAGGCCGCGAAGATCGGCCTGTACGGCTTCGAGTTCGTCGCGAACCTCTGGGCGTACCCGCCGGGGCTGTCGCTGCCGATCGCCAGCGAGGAGCTGTTTTGGGGCGACGGCGGGATCGGTATGTCGATCTTCGGCACCACCCTCGGAGTGGCGGCGATCTTCGCCAACGGCACCCCTGAGCAGCTCGCCGAGTGGGTGCCGCAGTGCTACGGCGACGCGAACGACGTCAAGCTCGGCGCGTTCTGCGTCTCCGAGCCGGAGGCCGGGTCCGACGTCTCGTCCCTGAAGACCCGGGCGCGCTACGACGAGGCGTCCGATGAGTGGGTGATCAGTGGGCAGAAGGCCTGGGCGACGAACGGCGGCCTCGCGAACGTCCACGTCGTCGTCGCCTCGGTGGATCCCGACCTGAAGGCGCGTGGGCAGGCGTCGTTCGTCGTCCCGCCGGGCACGAAGGGCGTGGAGACGACGCAGAAGATCAAGAAGCACGGACTGCGGGCGTCGCACACGGCGGACGTGTTCTTCGATGAGGTCAGGGTGCCCGGGTCGTGCCTGCTGGGCGGCAAGGACAAGCTGGACGAGCGGCTGGCGCGGGCTCGGGAGGGTCAGCGGTCTCGTAGCCAGGCGGCCATGAACACGTTCGAGTTGTCGCGCCCGTCGGTGGCGGCTCAAGCGGTCGGGATCGCGCGAGCGGCGTACGAGTACGCGCTGGACTACGCCAAGCAGCGGGAGGCGTTCGGACGAAAGATCATCGAGAATCAGGCGGTCGCCTTCGCGCTGGCGGACATGAAGATGGAGATCGACGCCGCGCGGTTGCTGGTGTGGCGGGCGTCGTGGATGGGACGCAACGAGGTGCCGTTCGAGGCGGGCGAGGGCTCGATGTCGAAGCTCAAGGCCGGCG
>CAZMXH010000394.1:0-3594 GCA_964570165.1 uncultured Actinomycetes bacterium | reverse complement strand
TCGAAGGTCCGCTTCAAGTCGAGCATCATCCAGAGAAGCCGTCCACCGGCCGACATGTCGATGCCCGCGACCTCGCGGGGCGTGTAGTCCAGCTCGCTGAGGCCCAGGGACTGGGCGAGCCGCCGCGCCGGGTCGATGGTGAGCACGACCGTCCCGCGACCCCGCTCCGCTGCCCGCAGCGCCAGCGCGGCCGAGGTGGTCGTCTTGCCCACGCCGCCGGCACCGGTGTTCACCACGATCCGGACACGCGGATCGTCGATGAGCCGGTCGAGGTGGAGCTTGGGAGGTGCGGCCTTCATGCCGCCCCCTGGCTGGTCAACGCTTCGGCGAGTTCGTACAGCGCCGCGAGATCGATGCCGTCGGCAAGATGGGGCAGTTGGTACGTCGGCCGGTTGGCGGCCGCCACTGCCGCACGCTGTTCCTGCTCCAGGTGCACCCTGTCGGCATGGGCGGCCGCCTCGTCCAGTAGCTGGTCGACGATTCTGTCCGTGGCCGTGATCCCCGCGGCCTCGAGGCCCACGCGGACGGCGTCGCGATCGAGCCGGCGGGCCCGCGCCGCCTTCAGCTGCCGGGCACTGAGGTGCGGCTCGCGGACCTGGTTGACGATCACGCCACCGACCGGAATCCCCACCCGGCGCAGTTCCTCGATCGAGTCCAGGGTCTCCTGCACCGGCATCTCCTCGAGGACCGTGACGATGTGCACGGCCGTCTGAGGGCTGCGGATGAGCTCCATGGTGAGCCGGGCATGCCGGTTCACCGGGCCGACGCGCGCGATCGACCGTACCGCGGCGGTCACGTTGAGGAACCGAGCGATGCGCCCCGTCGGTGGTGCGTCGAGCACCACGGCGTCGTAGACCGGACGGCCATCCCGCTTTCGCTCGGTGACCTCGTAGGTCTTTCCGGTGAGTAGCACGTCGCGGAGCCCGGGTGCGATGGTCGTCGCGAAGTCGATCACTCCGAACCGGTCCAGCGCGCGCCCGGCGCGGCCCAGCCGGTAGTACATCTCGAGGTACTCGTGCATGGCCTGGTGGGCGTCGACGGCCAACCCGAACACGTCGCCGCCACCCGGCGCCACCGTGAGCTTCTGCTCCGCGTACGGCAGCGGCGGGACGTCGAAGAGCTGGGCGAGGCCATGGCGCTCCTCCACCTCGACGACCAGCGTCCGGTGCCTGCCCGCTGCCAAAGCGATCGCCAGCGCCGCGGCGACCGTCGTCTTGCCGGTGCCGCCTTTGCCGGTGACAACGTGGAGCCGGACGCCTTCCCAATCAGCCACGCCTGGCAGCCTAGGCTCCAATCTCGCCGATCATGCAAGAGTCGTTCGACCCGCCGAAATGTCCGTACCGAGCACCGGCGAAGCCGGCACTGCAACCTCGATACCCGGAGCGCACCTCGATACCCCATCCGCCGCTACTCACCAGTAACCCTAGCCCTGGCGGCGGTCTCGGTATCAAGGTGCGGTCTCGGTATCGAGAAGGTCATGAGCGACCATTGCTCCGCCCCATCCGGCCTGCGCACCCTTACAGGTCGGCGAGCAGTTCCAACGGGCGCTCGACGCAGGCGGCCACGTAGCGCAGGAAGCCGCCGGCCGTCCCTCCGTCGCACACCCGGTGGTCGAACGTCAGCGATAGCTGCGTGACCTTGCGGACCGCGAGTTGCCCGTCGACCACCCACGGCTGCTCGACGACCCGGCCGACGCCGAGCAAGGCGGCCTCGGGGTGGTTGATGATGGGGGTTGAACCGTCCACGCCGAAGACACCGTAGTTGTTGAGGGTGACCGTCCCGCCGCTCAGGTCGCTCGGGTCCAGGTCGCCTGATCGCGCGGCCGCGGTGAGCCTGGCGATCTCATCGCCGAGTTGGGCGGTCGTCATCCGGTGCGCGTCCCGTACGACGGGGACGACGAGCCCGCGGTCGGTCTGGGCGGCGACGCCGAGGTTGATGCGGCCGTGCTGGACGATCTCGTCCTCCTCGACGGACGAGTTGAGCTCAGGAAACCGGACGAGCCCGGCGACGACGAACCGGGCGAGGAGCGCGGTGAGTCCCACGTTCGGGTGTTTGGTGCGCAGCGCCTCGCGAGCCTCGACGAGGCCGGTCGCGTCGACGTCCACCCAGGTCGTCGCGTCCGGGATCTCGCGGCGGCTGCGGGCCAGCTTGTCGGCGACGGTGCGCCGCACGCCCCGCATCGGGATCCGCCGCTCTTGTAGCTGCCGCTCGACGCGCTGGGCATCACCGGCTCGGAGGGGCGCCGGAGCCGACGTCGCAAATTCCCCGCGCTGGAGCGCGGCGTCCACGTCGCGGCGCAGGATGACGCCCGCCGGCCCCGTCCCCGACAGGCTGGCCAGATCGAGACCGTGTTCGCGCGCCAGCCGGCGCACGACCGGCGAGTTCACCTTGGGCGCCGCTGGAGCGCGGTCCGGACGAGCCTGGCGGGCCGTCCGGTGCCGGGCGCGGCGCCGCCGGCGCGCCTGCCGGCCGCCGTGGTCGGTGCCGTACCCCACCAGGACGGCGCCCGAGCCCGCGCGCTCCTCGTCGCGGTGGTTCGCCTGCACGTGCTCCGCCGCATCCGCCGGCGGCGCGATCGTCAGCAACGGCTGCCCGACGGCGATGACCTCGCCGACGGCGCCGTGGAGCGCGGCGACCGTCCCGGCGTACGGGCACGGGACCTCCACTGCCGCCTTGGCGGTCTCGACGTCGACCACGACGTCGTCGACCCGCACGATGTCGCCCTCAGCCACGCGCCAGGCGATGATCTCCGCCTCGGTCAGCCCCTCGCCGAGGTCGGGGAGGGCGAAGACGGACGAGCCGGCGTGTTGAACAGCATGATCGGCCGAGTTGGCGCGGCTCATGCTGGGGCCTCCGCGAGCCAACGGTGGTCGGGCGTGTCGTCCCACTGCAGCCGCGCTACCGTGTCGAGGATCCGGTCGACGCTTGGCAGATGGTGCCGCTCGATCATCGGCGGCGGGTACGGGACGTCCCACCCGGTGACCCGGAGCACCGGCGCGTCCAGCGAGTGGAAGCACCGTTCCTGGACGCGGGCGGTGATCTCGGCGCCCACGCCGGCGAACCCGGCCGCCTCCGACACCACGACGCAGCGCCCGGTCTTGCGGACCGACTCGGCGACCGTCGCGTCGTCGAACGGCACGATCGTCCGCAGGTCGATCACCTCGAGGTCCCAGCCCTCCTCGGCGGCGGCCTCGGCGGCCTCCAGGGCGACCGGGACCGTCGGCCCGTACGCGACGAGGGTCGCGCCGGTGCCCGACCGGCGGACCGCCGCGGTCCCGAACCCGGGGGTGCGCACCGGGAGCGAGATATCGTCCTTGGCCCAGTAGAGCTTCTTCGGCTCCAGAAACATGACTGGATCCGGGTCGTCGATCGCCTCGCGGAGCAGCGAGTACGCGTCCCCGACCGTCGCGGGCGTCACCAGCTTGAGCCCAGGGGTGTGCGCGAAGTACGCCTCCGAGGAGTCGCTGTGGTGCTCGACCCCGCCGATCCCGCCGCCGTACGGCACGCGGACGACCATGGGGACGGTCAGCGCACCGCGCGTGCGGTTGCGCATCTTGGCGACGTGCGACACGACCTGCTCGAAGGCCGGGTAGC
>CAZMXH010000393.1:1643-3594 GCA_964570165.1 uncultured Actinomycetes bacterium | reverse complement strand
GTGGCGAGGAACGCCTCGGCCGCCGCGTAGAAGCGCTCCCTGTTATGCGGCTTGGCGAGCCCGTGGCCCTCGTCCTCGAACAACAGGTACTCGTAGTCGAGGCCGTTGTCTCGCAGCGCGCCCACGATCTGCTCTGCCTCGGCCACCTTCACCCGCGGGTCGTTCTTGCCTTGGGCGACCAGCACCGGGATCCGGATGTCAGCGGCCCGGGACAGCGGCGATCGCTCCCAGAGCATGTCGCGTTCGGTCTCGGGATTGCCCACCTTGGCGTGCATGAACGCGAGCTGCGGCTTCCAGTACTCCGGAACTGACGTGAGCAGGGTGAGCAGGTTGGACGGCCCCACCATGTCGACGGCGCACCGGAACCTGTCGGGTGTGAACGTGGCTCCGACGAGGGCCGCGTACCCCCCGTACGATCCCCCGTAGATGCCGACGCGCTGCGGGTCGATCCAACCCTGGCTCACGCAGTAGTCAACGGCGTCGAGCAGGTCGGTGTGCATGGCCCGGCCCCACTCCTTGTCGCCCGCGTTGCTGAAGGCCTTGCCGTAGCCGACCGAACCGCGGTAGTTGACCTGGATGCACGCGTAGCCGCGGTTGGCGAGCCACTGCACCTCGGGGTCGTAGCCCCACGTGTCCCGCGCCCACGGCCCGCCGTGCACGTCGAGCACGGCAGGCAGGCCGGACCGCGGCACACCCGGCGGGAACGTCATATAGCCGTGGATGGTCAACCCGTCCCGGGCGGTGAACGTGAACGGCTCCATCGGAGCCAGCGTGTAGTCGTCCAGCGCCGGCATGTGTGCGAACAGGAAGGTCAGCTCGCCGGTGTCCCGGTCGTAAACGTGGTAGTGGGCCGGCCCGTCGGACGGGATGTCGGTGATCAGCCACCGCCGGTCGGAGCGCACGGACCGGGCGATGCCGACCTCGCCGCGTAACCGCGCGCGCAGCCCGTCGATCTCGGCGCCGAGCTTGGTGTCGAGATGGACCCACTGCTCGCGGTCGCCCAGGAAGACGACCGACTGCGGCTCATGGGTCCCGGGGTCGGCGACGATCTTTGCGACGTCGTAGTCCGGGTGCTCCGCCAGCACCGTCTCTTCCCGCGTGGCGAGGTCCACCCGGAGGAGCCGGGCGGCGTTCACGCCAATGCTCGAGATCACGTAGGCGACCGACCCGTCGCGGCTGAAACCCAGGACGCCGGTGGTGGTGACGTCCTCCGGACCGACCTCCAGCCACGGCTCGTCCTCGCCGGTGTCCAGGTTGCGCAGCAGCGTGACGCCCCCACCATCGTCGGTCATGGCGAACCCGCCGCGGATCCGTAGGTCGGTGTCGATCAGCCACGCCGTGTAGCCGGGGTTGGTCTCGATCTTCTCCAGTGTTCCGGCGGCGAGATCGTACCGGTAGACGTCGTGCAGCTGAGGGTTGTCCGCGTTGAGCCCGACCAGCATGGACGTCGGGTGCCAGCGGTTGTGCGCGAGCACCATCGCGTGTACGTCGTTCCCGGGTGTGATCAGCCGCGACTCGCCGCTCGTGAGGTCGAGCGCGTAGAGCCGCCAGTTCTCGTCGCCGTCGGTGTCCTGCAGGTACACGAGCGTCCGGTCGTCGTGGCAGAAGAAGAACGTGCGGATCCCGCGGTCACGGTCGTGGGTCACCGGCTTCGCCTCGGACGGCCGGTCGGCTGGACCGACCCAGACGTTGAGCACCCCTTCCTCGGGTGCCACGAAGCCAAGGTTCGAGCCGTCCGGCGACAGCGCGGGGCTCACGCGCTCGGGGTTGCCGAACAGGACGTCACGGGGAATGAGGGGCACTGCGTCATAGGTCACGGGCTCGATTCCATCACGATCGCCGCCGCGAACACACGGCCGGATCGCCGGCCCAGGGCGACCGAGCGGGCATCTCGAGGCCCGAGTCCACACCGCAGCGCTCCAGGAGAAGATCGGAGACGACGCGGGTGGTC
>CAZMXH010000393.1:271-1633 GCA_964570165.1 uncultured Actinomycetes bacterium | reverse complement strand
GACCGGATGCTAGCCACTAGCGTGGAGGCCCGTGACCCGCGACAGGCCGATCGCCCGCCTTCTCGCCGCCGCAACGCGCCGGGAGCCGCTGGCGGCCGCCGACGGCAAGTCAGGCGCGAGGCTGGAGCGCATCGAGGCCAACGGCGCCAGGTACGTGGTCAAGCGCGTGTCGCTCGGAGACGACTGGATCATGCGGTTGACCGGAGACAGGTCCTTCCGGCCGTGGCAGCTATGGACGAGCCCGATGTGGCGGCTGCTGCCCGCCAGCATCGACCCGGCGGTCGTGGACATGGAGAGGACGGGTGACCTGCTGACGATCGTGCTGCTGGACGTGGGGGAGTGGCTGGTCGCTGACGACGCGGCCGTGACGCCGGCCCAGCACCGGAGGTTCCTCGACCACATGGCCGACCTGCATGCGGCGTTCTGGGGGTGGACCGATGACCTCGGCCTGCTTCCGCTCGCGCGCCGCTATACGTGGTTCTCCCCGGAAGCGATCGCGGCCGAACTGGCGCGCCCGGCACCGCCCGTCCCGGTGACGCTCGCGGCGGAGGGCTGGGCCCGGCTCGCCGAGCGCGCGCCCGCCATGTCCGCCCTGGTGCGGCGACTGCACGCGGACCCGGCGCCGCTGGTGAGTGCGCTTGCACGGACGCCGCAGACGCTGGTGCACGGGGATTGGAAGCTGGCCAACCTCGGCACCGCACCGGGCGGCCGGACGATTCTGCTGGACTGGGCGAACCCGGGTGCCGCTCCGGCGCTGTACGACCTCGCGCACTACATCTGCCTCAACGCCCACCGCATCCCTGGTCCCGCGGACGACGCGATCGGCGAGTACCGGGAGTCTCTCGAGGCCCGCGGCATCGGGACGGAGGGCTGGTGGGACGAGCAGCTCGAGCTGAGCCTGCTCGGCCAGATGCTGCTGCTCGGCTGGAAGAAGGCGGTGGAAGGCGACGACGAGCTCTCCTGGTGGGCTCGGCGCGTGGCGGCAGCGGCGAACCGGCTGGAATGAGACGCCGGCGGCGCCCTGGCCGGGTTGTCCGGACGAGTACGGGCGGGCGCGCAGGTCAACGAGTTGTCCGGCCTGACAAGAGTGTGGGAGGCAGGTCGGTGCTCGCCCTGCGCGAAAGCGTCCCGATAGCCTGCAGCGGTGGGCGATCTGGAGGCAGACGTCGAGGCCGGCACCGCGGTCGAGGCGGAACGGGTGCGAGCGCTCCTGGCCGCCGCCGTCGATGTCCTCGGAGGGACGGAACGCCCGGGCCAGGTAGCGATGGCCGAAGCGGTCACCGTCGCGATCAATACCGGCGAGCACCTCCTCGTCCAGGCCGGCACCGGCACCGGCAAGTCACTGGCGTACCTCGTCCCCGC
>CAZMXH010000393.1:0-261 GCA_964570165.1 uncultured Actinomycetes bacterium | reverse complement strand
CGCTGCTGCCGTCGACGAGCCGGTGATCGTCGCCACGGCCACGCTGGCGTTGCAGGCCCAGCTCGTCGACCGCGACCTGCCGCTGCTGGCGAAGGCCGTCGAGCCGGTGCTCGGTCGCCCGCTGCGCTGGGCCACGCTCAAGGGCCGGGCGAACTACGCCTGCCTGCACCGGGTCCACGAAGGCGTCCCTGACGACGAGGGCGTGCTGGTCTCGGTGGACGACGCAGCACGTGGGCCGTGGGGCCGGGACGTGGTGCGCGC
>CAZMXH010000392.1:0-3610 GCA_964570165.1 uncultured Actinomycetes bacterium | reverse complement strand
GAGTGCCAGCGACCGGGACTCACCGCATTGCCGAACCACTGGTGGGCGAGCTCGTGGGCGACGGTGCCCTCGCGGGCCACACGGGAGTAGACCGGGCGGGTCTGGGTCTCCAGCGCGTAGCCCACGCTGTCGTTGTCGACGATCGCCCCGTACGAGTTGAACGGGTACGGGCCGAACATGCCCTCGAAGACGTCGATCATCTCCGGCTGAAGTCCAAGGCTGGCATTGGTCGTGTCGAGGTCGGACCCTGAGCTCTTCACGTCGACCGCATCGATGATGGGAACTCCGCTGGACGAGTAGTAGACCTCACGGAGCTCGAAGTCGCCAACCGTGGCGGTCGCCAGGTAACTAGCCTGCATGTCGGGAGCGTCCCAGTACCAGGTGGTCCACCCATCGTCCGTCGCCGGTGGCTTGGACTGCAGGCCGTTGGCCACCGCCACCTTGCCCTCGGGGACGGTGATCTCGTAGCTGTAGGTCGCCTTGTCGGTCGGGTGGTCGTTGACCGGGTACCACGTCATCGCGCCCTCCGGCTCGTTGACGACCATCGCGCCGTCGCGCGTCGTCACCCAGCCGTAGAGGATGCCTTCGATGTCCCGCGGCCTCGTCGTGGTCCCGCCGTACTCGATGACAAGCTGTGCCTCCGCGCCCTTCTTGATCTTCGGGCGCGGCTGGACGGTGAGCTCCCAGACCCGCTCGGCGTCGTCCTGGGTGTGCCAGTAGGCCGGACCTCCGACGTTCCCGCCTGGCTCCGGGGCTCGACGGGCTTGACAGGCTTTCCGTTGACGGTGACCGCCGAGACCTCGAGCCCGCGCAGGTCCAGGTTGAGCCGGTCCAGGTCCTGCAACGCCACGAGATCGATGGTGGCCACACCCTCGAGTTGCCCTTCGAGCGGTGCCGGCGCGGGATCCGGCGGGGTGTATGTGATCTCCAGGTCGTAGTGCCGGACGTCGTAACCGCCGTTGCCCGAGAACGGGAAGTACTCGTCACCGGCGCCCTCCGCGCCGGGCGTGTACCGCGGCTGTCCTGGCTGCCCAGGGGCCGCAGCCGCTCCACCGGCCAGGCCGACCGCTCCAGCGGCCCTCATCGAAACCGCGACGGCGACGGTCGCCGTGCTGCGTGCAGCAGTCATGTGTCCCCCTGTTGGCTCTGAGCTACGCAGAGGCGTGCTCTACTTGTGCCAACACAGAACGTTGGCCACCTGATCGTACTGGCCTTCCTGACCGTCCGGAAGGTGTTGCCCGGCTCGGAGGCCGGGGGTTCGCCTCGCTGCGCTGGACGGTTCAGTCCCGGTGCGGGACCCGAAATCGCACCGGCCCTCCGTCCCGAGACGACGCCAGCGATCCCCGCGCGGCCAGCAGTTCCAGGTGGGCGAGTGTCTCGAGCGTCGCCAGCACCGCGTTGAACGGGTCGAGCTCGGCGAAGTACCTCTCTCGCCGGGTCCATCTCAGCTGCTGGGCAACGTCGTACGCGGTCTCGCAACCGTCCCCGGCCGCGGCCATGCACGCCTCCAGCCGCTCCTCGTGGTGGGCGAGCAACTCGTTCACCCGCTGGTGCGTGCTGGGAGCCACCGGCCCGTGCGCGGGCAGCAGTCGGAGGTCGGGCAGGGCCAGCACCTTGGCCAGCGAGCCCAGGTAGTCGCCGAGTGCCGTTCGCACGGGCACCGGCTCGAAGCCGATCGACGGCGTAATGTGCGGCAGCACGTGATCTCCCGCGAAGAGGACGCCGTCCGCGAGATCGGCGAACACGAGGTGTCCCTGGGTGTGGCCCGGCGTCGCGATGGCTTCGACCCGGCGGTCGCCGATCCCAAGCGTGGTCTCCGACAGCCAGGTGTCGGGAAGCTCCCAGTCGGACATGTCCGTGGGCGTCCGGCCCGTGATCTGCGTCCAGCCGTCGATCAGGTCCCACGCGCCGGCCGCGGCCAACCGGGCAACCTGCGGCGACGGGCCCTTGCCGGCGGCCCGCTCGCGGATGAGCCGCAGGTTGGGCTCCTCGCCTACCCCCAGCGACACGGCCGCGCCGAACTCCCGCCGGATCGCGACGGCCTGGGTGTAGTGGTCCCGGTGGACATGGGTGACGAGGAACCTCCGGATGTCCGGAAGCTTGTACCCGATCTCTCGCAGCGACGACTCCAGCCGCTGTCGGGCGGCCTCCAGGGCCCAGCCGCCGTCGATGAGCACCAGCCCGTCGCCGGTCTCTATGACGTAGACGTTGACCGCTCGCAGTCCGTCCTGCGGGAGCGGCAGCGGTATCCGGTATACGCCCTGCGCCACCGGGTGCGCCCCCAGCTTGGTCCAGTCCTCGGTGCTCGCCAACCCGTCCCTCGCCGCCATGCGTCCGCTTGCGTCGTGACCATGGTGCCTTAGCGCCCGAGGAGCGGACCCCGCGCGGGGCGGGCCGATGAGTCCCGCCGCGGCAGCGTCAGGCAGGTCCGACGGTGTAGAAGACAGTCTGAACCTTGATCATTCCATCCTCGAAGATGAAGGTGTCGATGCCGTCCTCGATCTTCCGGCCGCCGCCGGTCGCCTTCCACTCCAGGTAGAGGACGTTGTCGGCGAAGACCGTGTTCAGGTCCCACTGCGCCTGCGGAACGTCGTTGAGCAGTTGGGTGAAGACCTGCCGAGCCCCCTCCTTGCCGCGGTACACCTGCCTGTTCACCACGAAGATCGCGTCGTCGGTGTAGTCGGAGATGATGTCGTCGAGGTCCTCGGCGCCCAGCGCGTTGCCGTGGTGGGCGAAAACCTCCTCAGGGGTACGTGTCGCCATTGTCGACCTTCCCTTCGCGCGTATGTCAGCGACCGATTCACCACCCGCTCCCAGTGTCGTGCGCCGGCCGGTTCGTTGTCCTCGAAACGGCAACGCCAGGCGCCGCAGCGGTCCAGACTGGGGGACGGAAGAGACGTCCGCGCGACGGTGTATGGGAGGCGTGATGAAGGCGGTACGGCTGCACCAGTACGAGACCCGGCCGGTGATCGAGGATGTGGCGGAGCCGGAAGCGACGGGCCCATTCGACGTGGTCGTCCGTATCGGCGGCGCCGGCCTGTGCCGCACCGACCTGCACATCATCGAGGGCCAGTGGGCTGCCAAGACCAACGTGCCCCTCCCGTACACGCTGGGGCATGAGAACGCGGGCTGGATCCACGCGGTCGGCTCGGCCGTCGAGCACCTGCAACCCGGCGACGCGGTGATCCTGCACCCGATCGTCACCTGCGGCTTCTGCCGGCCCTGCCGTGCGGGCGACGACGTGCACTGCGAAAACCAGGCTTTCCCTGGCATCGACACCGACGGCGGGATGGCGCAGTTCCTCAAGACGTCCGCCCGCTCCGTGGTGCAACTCGCACCCGGCGTCGAGCCCGCCGCGGTAGCGGCGCTCGCCGACGCCGGCCTGACGGCCTACCACGCGGTGAAGAAGGCGGTGCCGCTGCTCTACCCGGGCAGCACGTGCGTCGTCATGGGCGCCGGTGGCCTCGGGCACATCGGCATCCAGTGCCTGCGGGCGATGACCGCCACTCGGATCGTGGTGCTTGACCGCATCGAGGAGGCTCTCGCCCTCACGCGGGAGTGGGGAGCGGACGAGACCGTCCTAGTGGACGGCTCGCACGTGGACCGCGTC
>CAZMXH010000391.1:0-3611 GCA_964570165.1 uncultured Actinomycetes bacterium | reverse complement strand
GTGAGGAAGTGCACGCCGTGGCGGTCGAGGTTGCCGCGGGCGCGGTCGTAGTGCTCGGTGGTGCGCGGGTCGGCGTGCCGGGCAGCGGTGGACGACGGGAGTTCCCCACGACGAGCAATCCGCCGACATGAGTGTGCGGGCTAGCCTTCGTTTTCATGTCAGTCTCGCTGAAGTACGCGATTGTGGAGCGGGAGCGTCGTTACGTCCTCGCGAGCCTTCCCGAAGGCGTAAACAGCACCAAGGAGATCGTTGACCGGTACGTGACCGGAACCCGTCTCCGGCTACGCGAAGTGCGAGAAAGCGACGGGACCGTGATCCGCAAACTCGCACACAAGGTGCGCCTCGGCGAGGGGCCTGCCGAAGTCGCTTGCACGAACTTCTATCTCAACGACGAAGAGTGGGCGCTCCTCATCGCCCTGCCCGCGACGTTGCTCCGCAAACGGCGGCACATTGTCAGCCGGGACGGCATGCTTGTCGCGATCGACGAACACGAAGACGGCACGCTCATCGCGGAGATCGATGACCGCGACCATCCCTCAGCATTCGTTCCCGACTGGCTGGACGTCGTGCAAGACGTCAGCGATGACGAGGCCTGGACCGGCGTACGGTTCGCACGCTAGAGCGGCGACCCGCCCACCACTACCGTGCCGACTCTGTGCGGGAGGCGGGACTCGAACCCGCACATCCGTGAAGGACACCAGGACCTAAACCTGACGCGTCTACCTGTTCCGCCACTCCCGCGGTGACACCGGACAACAGGCCAATGGTAGGTCACAGGCCGCGCCCGGGCGCGATCAGTCGATGCCGAGCTCCCGGCGCAGCTTGGCGACGTGGCCCGTCGCCTTGACGTTGTACATCGCCTTTTCGACGGTGCCCTCGGGCGAGATCACGAAGGTGGACCGGATGACGCCCTTGACCGTCTTGCCGTACAGCTGCTTCTCGCCGTACGCCCCGTACGCGTTCACCACGGCGAGGTCCTCGTCGGAGAGCAGCGGGAACGTGAGCGCGTCACGCTCGCGGAACTCGGCGAGCTTCGCCGGTGCGTCCGGCGAGACACCGAGAACCGAGATGCCGGCTGCCTGCAGCGCACTCAGGTTGTCGCGGAAGTCACAGGCCTGCGTGGTGCATCCCGGCGTCATCGCGGCGGGGTAGAAGTACACGACCGTCCGGCTGCCGCGGTACGAGTCGAGGCTGACCGGCTTGCCGTCGGCGTCAGGCAGGGTGAAGGCGGGAGCGGCGTCCCCCGGCGCGAGTCGGGTCATACCGGTCACTGTAGCGCAGCCGCAGACGCTAGCTATTGCAAGTTACTTGCAACTAGTATGACATCAATCAAGACCCCGCAACGTAAGGAGTCGGCAGCAGATGCACGTACCCGACGGGTTCCTTGACGCCGCCACGTCCGTCGGCACCGGGGCCGCCGCCACCGCAGGCGTGGCGCTCGCGCTGCGCAAGGCGCGTGAGGAGTTGGACGAGCGGGCGGCTCCGCTTGCAGGGCTCACCGCCGCGTTCGTGTTCGCCGCCCAGATGATCAACTTTCCCGTCGGCGTGGGCACCAGCGGCCACCTCATGGGGGGCGCACTGGCCGCCGTCCTCGTCGGGCCGTGGACGGCGGTGCTCGTCATCTCAGTTGTGCTGCTGATCCAGGCGTTGCTGTTCGCCGACGGCGGGCTCACCGCGCTGGGCACCAATATCACCCTGATGGCGCTGGTCACGGTCGCCGTCGGCTGGTTCGTGGCGCGGGGTCTGCTGGCCGTCCTGCCGCGCCGGCCCGCGTCCGTCGTCCCCGCTGCCACGGTGGGCGCACTGCTGTCGGTGCCGGCCGCGGCCGTGGTGTTCGTCCTGCTGTACACCATCGGCGGCGCCGCGAGCCTGCCGTTCGGGACACTCACCGCGACCATGGTCGGCTGGCACACCCTGATCGGGGCGGGCGAGGCGCTCATCACCGGCCTGACGGTGAGTGCGGTGCTCGCGGTCCGGCCTGACCTGGTGTTCGCTGCCCGCGGCCTGCGCCCCGCGCTACGGCTCCGGCAGGCGGACGGCTCGTACGTCGATGCTCCGCAACAGGACACCACGCCGAAGGCCCGCGGAGGGCTGCGTCCCTTGCTGATCGGCGGAGGTGTCGCGAGCCTGCTGCTCGCCGGCGTGGTCAGCTTCTTCGCCAGCGGACACCCGGACGGGCTGGAGTACGTCGCGGAGAGCGAGGGCTTCATCGACACCGGGCGCGAGCACGCGTTCGGCGGGTTCGCGCTCGCCGACTACGGCGAGGTGGGCGGCATCCCGGTCGGTCTCGCGGGAGTCCTCGGCGTCCTCGTGACGGTCGCCGCTGGCCTGGTGCTGTTCCGCGTCCTGCGCCGCCGAACCAGGCAGCAGGAGGACGCCACGCCATGAGCGCTGGTCACGGCCACCTGCTCTACCGGCACGGCGACTCGTTGGTGCACCGGTTGCCGGCGCACGCCAAGGTCGTCGCGCTGCTCGCCTTCGTACTGGTGGTGGTCGCCACCCCGGCGGAGCGGTACGCGGCATTCGGCGCCTACGCCGCCCTGCTGGCCGGCGTCGCGGCGCTGGCGGCCGTTCCGCCCGGCTTCATGCTCAAGCGTATGGTGATCGAGGTGCCGTTCGTCGCGTTCGCACTGCTGCTGCCGTTCGTCGCCACGGGTGAGCGGGTGGACGTGCTCGGGATCGCGGTGAGCGCCGACGGCCTGCTCGCCGGCTGGAACATCGTGGCCAAGGGGACGCTCGGCGTGGTGGCGTCGATCCTGTTGGCGGCCACCACCGACGCCCGGGCGCTGCTGCTGGGCCTACAACGGCTGCGGCTGCCCGCCAAGCTCGTGGAGATCGCCGCGTTCATGGTGCGGTACGCGGATGTGATCGTCAGCGACATGCAGCGGATGCGTGTGGCCCGCGAGTCCCGTGCGTTCGAGGGTCGCCACCTCGGCCACCTCGCCGTGGTCGCCCGCAGTGCGGGTGCGTTGTTCATCCGCACCTACGAGCGGGGGGAGCGGGTCCACCTGGCGATGCTCTCTCGCGGGTACGGTGGCGCGATGCCCGTTGCGGACGCCGCCCCCGCCGGCCGGACCGCCTGGGCCGCGGCCGCCGTGCTGCCGCTCGCTGCCGGGGCGGTCGCCGTCACCTTCGGGTGGCTCGGATGACTCCGGCGCTCGAGGTCCGCGGCCTCGCCTACGCGTACCCGGACGGGCACCAGGCGCTGTTCGGGGTCGACCTCACTGTGGGCCGGGGAGAGCGGGTCGCGCTCCTGGGGCCGAACGGGGCCGGCAAGACCACCTTCGTGCTCCACCTGAACGGGATCCTGCGTGGCGGCGCCGGTACCGTCCGGGTCGGGGGACTGGACGTGGGCTCAGCCGAGCGGGATGCGCTGCGCGAGGTCCGCCGCCGCGTCGGCATCGTGTTCCAGGATCCCGACGACCAGTTGTTCATGCCGACCGTCCGGGACGACGTCGCGTTCGGCCCCGCCAACCTCGGGCTGCGCGGGGCCGCCCTCGAGGCCCGGGTGGCGCGTGCGCTGGAGGCGGTCGGCATGACGGACGTGGCCGACCGGCCGCCGCACCATCTCGCGCTCGGCCAGCGCCGCCGGGTCGCGGTCGCGACCGTGC
>CAZMXH010000390.1:0-3616 GCA_964570165.1 uncultured Actinomycetes bacterium | reverse complement strand
GAAGATCGCGGCACGGCACGGCCTTGGGCAAGCCGAGACGCTGACCGGGTTCAAGTGGATCGGACGGGTCCCCGGGCTGCGGTACGGATACGAGGAGGCGCTCGGCTACTGCGTCGATCCCGAAGCGGTGCGCGACAAGGACGGCATCTCCGCGGCCGTGCTGGTGCTGGAACTGGCGGCGGCGCTGCGGGCGGAGGGACGGACGCTGGACGACGCGCTCGACGACATCGCCAGGGAGTACGGCCTGCACGCCACCGACCAACTGTCGTTCCGCGTTGACGACCTGGCTCAGATCGGCGCCGCACTGGACCGACTCCGGGCCGCGCCGCCTGCCAGCCTCGGCGGGCTGGCTGTTGAGCAGGTCGAGGACCTGGCGACCGGACCCGGCGGGTTGCCGCCCGCGGAAGGCCTCCGCTACCGGCTCTCCGACCAGGCACGGGTAGTCGTCCGCCCGAGCGGCACCGAGCCGAAACTGAAGTGCTACCTGGAGGTGGTCGTGCCGGTGTCCGGTGGCGACGTGTCCGCGGCACGGGTAACGGCCGGTGAGCGGCTTGCCGCCATCCGAGGGGACCTGGCCGTAGCCGCCGGCCTCGACTCTCCCGCTTGACCGCGTGAAGGGGTGGCGGCGAGGTTCGTTAGGTGTCGCGGCGTACATGGAGCAGAATATGTACGACCGTACAGGTTTCGATCTCGAAGGTTCACCCCCATGGCTTGGCTCGTGCTCATCGTCTCTGGCCTCTTCGAGGCCGGCTGGGCGATCTCCCTCAAGCAGTCGGAGGGCTTCAGCAGGCTGTGGCCCGCCGTCAGCTTCGCCGTGTTCGCGGTCCTCAGCCTCGCTGGGCTGGCTTGGGCGCTGAAGCACCTCCCGGTCGGCGCCGCCTACGCCGCCTGGACGGGTATCGGGGCCGCGACGACCGCAGTGATCAGCATGGCGTGGCTGGGCGAAGCGGCGTCCGTCCTGAAGGTCGTGTCGATCGTATTGATCGTCTCGGGCGTGGTCGGCCTCAACCTCGCCGGTGCGGGCCACTGAAGCAGGTGGACGGTGACGCCATGGTCCGCCAGCAGCGCGGCCTTCGGCGCAGGAACGCACTCGTCCAGGCCGCAGCCGACATCGCCGCCGAGCACGGGTTCGGTGCGGTGAGCCACCGCGCCGTGGCGCGGCGGGCGGGCGTGCCGCTCGGATCGACCACGTACTACTTCGCCTCGCTGGACGACCTGCTCGGCTCCGTGGCCGACGTCATGGTCCGCGAGTGCCTCGACCACGGGACGGCGGTCACACGCGAGGCGCAGCCCGGCCCGTACACCGCCTCGGAAGCCGCGGCGCTGCTCACCCGCGCGGTCCTGCCGGGCGAGGAGCCCGCGCGGGTGCTCTGCTACTACGAGCAGTTGCTCAGCGCGGCGCGGCATCCGGCGGTCGCTGCCGTGCTCCACCGGCAGCGCCCCCGCCTCGAGCGAATGGTGGCCGGGGTGCTGGCAAAGACATCGCACGCCGGACGGTTCAGCCCCTCGCTGGTGCTCGCCGTGGTCGACGGCGCCGCGCTCAGCGCCCTGTCAGAGGGCCGGTCGGACGTCTCAGCCCTCGTGGCAGGCAGGCTGTCCGAACTGCTGGGCCAGGCATCGGCAGACCAGCTTCGGCAGGGTTGACCTCACCCCACCAGGCACGCGGGCCCGGTACGGCAGGGGTGACCCTACCGAACGTGATCGAACGCCAACTACTGGAGGGCGTTGTCGAGGGCCTGCCAGTCGATCGTGGACGGCGCCAGCCGCAGCACGGCGGCAAGCAGGCCCAGCCGTGCCTCCCGAATGTCGGCGTCTTCGGTCATCACCAGGATGTCGTCGAAGAACGTGTTGATCGGCTCGACCAGCTGCTGGCCGTGCTCCGCGAACCCGGCGAGGTCCTGCACCGGGGCTGCTGACACCTTCTCGACCGCATCGATCAGCGCCCGTTCCGCCGGCTCGGTGAGCAGCGACGGCTCGACCCGCGGGGCCGTCCCAGGCGGCAGGATCCGCGCGACCCGCTGCACCGCCGTCACGAGGGCGCGGAACGCGGGATCGGCCGCGTAGCCCGGCAGCGCGCGCAGCGTCTCGTACGCCGCCCCCGGGGCGTTCGCACCCGGCCGCACCGCCTCGACGAGCCCGTAGTCCGCTCCCTCATCCAGCAGCTGCTGGACGTACCGGCCGACCACGAACTCGACCGCCGCATCGATCGCGTCCGGCGGCACTTCCACCCCCTGGCCACGCAGCCGCTCCGCTGCCTCCGACAGCCCGCGCTCCAGCGTCACCGGCTCCAGCCGCGGCTGCTCGCGCAGAATGCTGACCACTCCGAGGGCCGCCCGGCGCAGGCCGAACGGGTCGGAGCTCCCCGTCGGCTTTGCACCGAGGGCGAACATCGCCGCCAACAGGTCGAACCGGTCCGCCAGCGCCAGCACGGCTCCCGGCAGGCCGGCGGGCAGCGCGTCGCCGGCGCCGCGCGGTAGCTCCGCCTCGGCCAGTGCGTCGGCAACCTCGGGCGGCTCACCGGCCCGCAACGCGTACTCCCTGGCCATCACGCCGGCCAGCGCCGGCAGCTCGATCACCATCTGGGTGGCGAGATCGAACTTGACGAGTTCGGCCGCGCGGTCGAGCGTGCGGTCCTCGGCCGCGTCCAGGCCCGCCAGCGACCCGAGGGCGCGGGCAACGTCGGCGATCCGCTCGGCCCGCGCGGCCATCGACCCGATCCGCTCCTCGAACGTGAGCTTCTCCAGCCCCGCCTTGTGCTCCAGTGGTGGAACCTCGAGGTCCGCGCGCCAGAAGAACGCGGCATCCTCGTACCGGGCACGCAGCACCGCCTCGTTGCCGGCCCGCACCACGTCGGCATCGCACCGGCCGTTGGCGACGGCTACGAAGTACGGCAGCAGCCTGCCGTCCGTGGACTGCACCGGCAGGTACCGCTGGTGCTTGCGCATCACCGTGGTCAGGATCTGCGGCGGCAGCTCCAGGTAGCTCTCGGCGAACGAGCCGCGGAGCACGGTCGGCGACTCGACCAGGTTCACGATCTCGTCGATCAGGGCCGCCTCGCCGTCGACATCGACCACGCCATCGACCTCAGCCGCAAGTCGCCGGGAAGCGGCGACGACCCGCTCGCGCCGTACGGCGGAATCGGCCACCACGCCGTGGGCCTCCAGAAACTCGAGGTAGCCGTCCGCGCTGGGCACGCGTACCACGGGCGGTTCCGCCGTCCGGTGCACCCGGGTCGTCGTCCCCGACCGCAGCCCGGATACCGCCACCGGTAGCTCACGCTCCCCCATGAGCGCGGTGAGCCACCGGATCGGACGGCTGAACGACAGCTCTCCGTCCCCCCAGCGCATGTTCTTGTCCGCCCGAAGCCCCGCGACCACCTCCGACAACAGCGCGGAGAGCAGCTCCACCGCGTTCCGCCCGCGGTCGGTAACCACCGCTGCCACGTACTCGGTGCCGTTGACGGTGACGCGCGTCAGCTCGGACACGTCGACGCCCTGGCCGCGCGCGAACCCGGTCGCCGCCTTGGTGGGCTGGCCCTCGGCGTCGAACGCCGCGCTCACCCGCGGACCCCGCACCTGGCGCTCGGCGTCCGGCTCCGCGGGCTGCACGGAGCCGA
>CAZMXH010000389.1:0-3618 GCA_964570165.1 uncultured Actinomycetes bacterium | reverse complement strand
TGGAGACATCGGGGTTCTTCAGCGCGAACGTCCCGCCGAACCCGCAGCACTGGTCGGCGTCCGGCAGATCCACCAGGTCGATACCGCGCACATTGCGGAGCAGCCGCAGCGGCTTGTCGTCGACCCGTAGCAGCCGCAGCGAGTGGCAGGTGGGGTGGTACGTCACGCGATGCGGGTAGCGGGCTCCGACATCGGTCACCTCGAGGACGTCGACGAGAAACTCGGAGAGCTCGTAGGTCCGGGCCGCGATCCGTCTAACCTGCGCCACGAGAGCGTCGTCGCCAGTCCGTCGGGCTACGGGCAGATGCTGATGCCGGACCGAGCCGGCACAGGACCCGGACGGCGCGACGATGGCGTCATATCCCTCGAATGCCCCGGCGAACGCGCGGACCATCGGCCGAGCCTCGCGGGTGTAGCCGGTATTGAGGTGCATCTGCCCGCAGCAGGTCTGGCTCATGGGGACGTCCACGCTGTGTCCCAGCCGTTCGAGCAGGGTTACGGTGGCCTTGCCCACGTCCGGGAACAGGCCGTCCACCAGGCACGTGATGAACAGCGCGACCCGCACGACGCCACCTCCTGCCGCTTTCGACGATGGGCACGATAGCGAAGGCGCCGCGGGTCAGCCGCTGTGCGGTAGGACCCGGCGGGCGATCTCGTCGTCGAGCAAGCGTGGACGGCCGACCTGCCAGCCGGCGACGGCCTGGACTGCCAGCACGCCGAACAGCAGCGCGAATGGGGCCGACCAGCCGCCGGTCGCCCCATAGAGCAGCCCGATCAGCAGCGGCCCGGCACCGGCGAGCAGGTACCCGACGCTCTGAGTGAACGCGGAGAGGGCGGCGGCGCTGTGCCCGCTACCTGCACGCAGGCTGATGAGCGTCAGCGTAAGGGGGAAGCAGGCGTGGCCGATGCTTATCGTCACGGCCCAGATCCAGGCGCCGCTCACCGGCGTGGCGAGCATGCCGGTGTAGGCGATCACGTAGCAGCCGACCAGCACGAGGATCAGCGCCCGTTGGTCGCGGAGCCGGGCGGTGACGACCGGGGCGATCAACGAGGCGGGGATGCCGAACGCGGTCACGATCGCGACCCACAGGCCGGCCTGCACGGCGCTCAGACCGGCGTCTCGGAAGAACTGGGCGAACCAGCCGAAGGCGACGTAGGCCTGTAGCGCTTGGGTGCCGAAGAACAGCGCCATCGCCCAGGCAAGGCGGCTGCGGGTCAGTTCCCGCAGCGACACCGTGCGGGTGGCGAGCCGTGCCCCGCCGGGACGGGCCCGGACCTCGGCCAGCCAGGGAAGAACCGACCCGGCGGAGATCAACGCCCACACTCCGAGGCCGAGCCGCCAGCCGTCGCCGTCGGCGAGTTGGGCGAGGGGTGTGGCCAGCGCCGCAGCCGCCGCCGCTCCGACGGCCATCGCCGTGCTGTACGCAGTGGTCATGGCCCCGATGCGATCAGGGAACCGGCGCTTGATCAGCCCCGGGATGATGATGTTGCCGATCGCGCCGCCGGCCAGGGCGAGCAGGCTCAGGAGCAGGAACAGCCAGGTAGAGCCGACCAGCGCCCGGCCGCCCACGCCGATGGTCATGAGCAGCAGCGCACCCATGATCAGTTGCCGGTCGCCGAACCGGCGGGCCAGGAAAGGAGCCTGCGCGCCCAGGAATGCGAACAAGAGCACCGGTAACGCGGTGAGGACGCCTGCCAGCCCGCTGCCCAGCCCGAGCCCGGCCTCCAACTCGTTGAGCAACGGCCCAACGCTGGTCACGGCCGTGCGTAGGTTCACTGCCGTGAGCACGATCGCGCCGGCCAGCAGCCACCTGGGTGTTGAGGCGGCCGTTGCTCGGCCAGGCGGCCGCCGGCGCGGGGACGTCACGTTGGCACCAGCCGTTACGGTTCATGCGTTTATTCCGGATCTTCTCGCTGGCGTGCGGATCTGGGACCTCGGCGAGGCGATCCCGGCGGATCAGTCAAAAGCGCCGGCGACATGGTCCGAATGGCTGGTGCGATCCAACCCGGTTGGTGGAGTGACGGGCTGCCGCCGCGGCCATAAAGTCGGGACGGTCAGTTTGCTGAGGTCCACTGCATTAGTCGGTGTGCTGGACTGGCCAGTGTCTCGGAGCCGTTGGGGGGAACGGCTGCGAGCCTGTCGCAGGCGGTCGGGGGGACCGCTGGTGACACCGGCCACAGGCGGCAGGCGCTAACGGGACAGCCGTCCGTTGGCGCCTTCCGCCTGCTTGGCCCAGTCACCACGGGTGTTGTACGCCCGCACGTGTCGGCGGCGCCGCTGCCGAGATCGGCCGAAGGGATGACCGGATCGTCCGAACGGACCGTGAACATCAGACATACCGCCGAGTGACCAGCGATCGGTGCCCTCGTACCGTCGTTGCTAGCCAGAGGTGTCCACGGGACGAAGGCGGTGTCACGCGGTGGGTGCGCGCTTCTCTCACGCCGCTGGCATCGCCGGATCGCGAATGGCTGGCATGCGGCTCCCGGCCAGGGACACCGTCACTGCGCGACTCATCCTCGTGCGTGACGTGCTGCCCGGCCGGGGGCTAAGTGCAGGCAGCAGCGAAGCCGTGGAATCGTCCAACGGGGGCGTGGACACCAGCCCGGCTCCTCCCGGGTGAGGCCGCCCTGAGCGGAGCGCTGGCAGCCGGGATGTAGCAGCGCACCCGACGCGCCACCGCCCTTTAGGGGCGGCCTCCGCCCGCAACCATGTCGAACCGCACCAATCCCGCTCACGTGCCCGGGGTAGTTCTGTGTGCCCTGGTGATGGAGGGAGTGGGTTTTGATGATGTGCCGCACCCTGTTCGGCGGCGCGGTGGCGGTGGCGGGTCTCTTGGTTGCGACGGCCTGCGGGTCAAGCGCGGACAGCGACGACACCGCGCAGACGACGACCGAGGTGGCCGACGAAGATCTGACGGTGCAGATCGTGGAACCGGCCGACGGCGCCGAGATCGCCCCGCCGTTCACCCTTGAGCTGGACGTGGGGGTCGACATCGGTCCGCCGGAGTCCGGGCTCCACCACGTGCACCTGTTTTTCGACGGTGAAATGGCCAACTTCGAGATCGTCGACAGCGAGACCTGGGAGGTGTCGGCGGATTCCGACGCGCTGGCGGGGCTGGAGCCGGGCGAGCACGTGCTCAACGTGACGCTGAACACGGCCGAGCACGAGCCGGTCGGCGCTGAGGACGAGATCGGCGTCACCCTCACCGGAACCGGCGGCGAGTCCTCGGACAGCCCCTCGGACAGCCCTGGTGACCCGTACGAGTACTGAGCGTGTCGAGCGCGTTCGATCACGTTCGGCAGGCCTGTGGGGGCCATGGCCTGCCGAACGTGATCGAACAGCATGTCGGCGTTCGCCCCTGGCGTACGGGTGCCAGTCCTGGAAGGCCATCGGGTATTCAGGTGTTGTGCTGTACGTCGCCTCAGCGGGTTACGGTCGTGAGACGAAGGGTCACGACGTCCGCGAGGGGGGCTAGCATGCGGAGTACGGGCGGACCGGGAGAGCCCCGGCACACCCAGACCGCTCGGTGAGGAGTGCCACTGATGTTTGAGAGGTTCACCGACCGCGCACGGCGCGTCGTCGTCCTGGCTCAGGAGGAGGCCAGGATGCTCAACCAC
>CAZMXH010000388.1:0-3620 GCA_964570165.1 uncultured Actinomycetes bacterium | reverse complement strand
CTGGTCACGGGCATAGCCGGGTGGTTTACGTGATCAATGGGGGCACTGCGCCGCGCAGGTGGACGATCTCGCCCGCGCCGAGCGCCCGCCGCCCGGCGGCCGTCTCCACGACCAGTTGCCCGGCGTCGCCGATCGCGACGGCACGGCCGGTCAGCACGTCCCCGCCGGGCAACTCCGCCCGCACATCCCGGCCGAGCGTGTCGCATACGGCGCGGTACGCGTCGGGCAACTCCGGCGCCCGCGGGTCGGCGCACCACGCCGCGTAGCGCGCCGCGAGCCGATCGAGCAACGCGTCCAGGACCGCGTCCCTCGTCGCGCCGATACCGCCCAGCGACGCCGCGCCCGGCGGCGCCGCGGTGATGTTCATCCCCACGCCGACGACGGCGGCCGCACCGGTGGACGCCGCCGGCCCGGACGGCGCCTTCCACGTCGAGCCACCGGCCGACGCCTCGACGCGCTCGACGAGGATCCCGGCTAGCTTCCCGCCGTCCAGCAGCACATCGTTCGGCCACTTGAGCCGGGCCTCGACGCCAGCCGCGTCCCGCACCGCCTCCACGGTCGCGACGCCCACGAGCAGCGGCAGCCACGACCACTGCCCCTGCTCGACGGCGGCCGGCGGCCGCAGCAGGCAGGAGACCGACAGGCTCGTCCCGGGCGGCGACGACCACGGCCGGCCCAGACGTCCCCTTCCTGCGGTCTGCTCGTCGGCGACCAGCACATACCCCTCCGCCTCACCTGCCCGCGCAGCCGCCGCGACGTCCGCGTTGGTCGAGCCCGTCGCCGCTACCCGGCGTACGCGCCACATGATCACCATCCCGACCTGTCAGGGTGACGGCCGACCCCGTCGCAGGTCAGCGACTTGTCCGGCCTGACAACTCGCAAGGGGGCGGTCACCCCGTGTTCTGCAGGCCGGCGGCCACACCGTTCACGGTGATGTGCAGCAGCCGCTGCAGCGCGTCGACATCGGCCGCGTCCGGCTCGGACCGCAGCGTCCGCAGCGCCCGCACCTGCAGGTACGACAACGCGTCGACATACGGGTTGCGCAACGCCACGGCCAGGCTCAGCACCCGCCGGTCCTCGAGCAGCCGCGTATGGTCGGTCACCGCGAGCACCCAGGTCATCGTGCGCGAGTGCTCGTCGAGGATCCGTGCCGTGAGGTCGCTCCGCCCGCCTAGGGCGAGGTACCGCGCCGCGATCCGGTGGTCGGTCTTGGCCAGCGACATCTCGGCGTTCTCCAGCATGGCGGTGAACAACGGCCATTCCCGGTACGCCCGCCGCAGCACGTCCAGGTCTCCCACCGCCGCGAGCGCGCTGCCCAACCCGTACCAGCCAGGGAGGTTGACCCGCGTCTGCGCCCACGAGAACACCCACGGGATCGCGCGCAGGTCGTCCAGCGACGACACCTGCAGCCCACGGCGCGCCGGCCGCGACCCTAGCGGCAACGCGCCGATCTCCTCGAGCGGCGTCACGCGGGCGAACCACTCGGCGAAGCCTTCGATGTCCACGAGCTCGTGGTAGGCCTTGCGGGCAGCGTCGTCGAGGGTCGCGGCCACCGGGGCGAACTCGATCGCCGCGGCGCGCGCCCGCTCCTCCACCGCTGGCGTCGAGGCCAGCAGCACCGCCGAGGTCACCTGCTCCATGTGCCGGCGCGCGATGATCGGGTTGCCGTACCGCGCGAACACCACCTCGCCCTGTTCGGTGACCTTGAACCGGCCGGCCACCGAGCCAGGAGCCTGCGCGAGCACTGCGCGGTTCACCGGGCCCCCGCCCCGGCCCAGCGCGCCGCCCCGGCCGTGGAACATCGTCAGCTGCACCCCATGCCGTGATGCCCACGCGGTCAGCCGGTCCTGCGCGTCGTACAGCGCCAGGGTCGCCGATACCGGGCCGACGTCCTTGGCCGAGTCCGAGTAGCCCAGCATCACCTCGAACCGGCGCCCCGACTCGGCCAGCCGGCGCCGGACGTCCGGCAGCTCGATGATCTCGTCGAGCACGTCGACGCAGCCGGCGAGGTCCTCTCCGGTCTCGAACAGCGGAACGACGTCCAGGACCACCTCCCGGCCGTTCAGCGCATGCCGCGCCAGTTCGTAGACCGCCTCCACGTCGGCCGCCGACCGGGTGAAGGACACGACGTACCGGCGGCAGGCGTCCACGCCGAAGCGCTGCTGCAACTGCGCCACGACCCGGATGGTCGCGAGCACCTCCTCGGTGCTCTCCGACAGCGGCCCGCCCGACCGGATCTCCTCCAGCGCCTGCTGATGCACCGCGCTGTGCTGCCGGATCTCCAACTCGGCCAGATGGAAGCCGAACGACTCGACCTGCCAGATCAGGTTCTGCAACTCGCCGTAGGCCTGCCGTCGCGCGCCCGCCGCGGCCAGGCTGTCCTGCACCACCCGCAACTGGTCGAGCAGTTCCGCCGCTGAGCCATAGGCGAGGTCGGCATCCCGGCGCCGGGTCGCGTCGATCCGCTCAGCGGCCAACAGGACGGCCACCCGGTGCGGCTCGTCGGGCGAGCGCACCTCGATGTCCTCCAGCAGTTCCGGGTGGGCCGCGCGGGCGTCGGCCAGCAACCGGAGGACCGCGGCGGACGGCGGGGTGCTCTGCGCTCCCAGCGTCAGCGCGCCGCCGACGTGGCGGCAGGCGATCGCCAGCGCGGCCAGCACGTGATCGGACTGGATCGCCATCGTCTGCCGCGTCACCATGCTTGTGACGTGCGGGTTGCCGTCCCGGTCGCCGCCTATCCACGACCCGAGCCGGATGTAGGCCGGTATGGTCGGCGGCACGGTCCCCGCCTGCTCGCCGCGCAGCGCGGACTCGGCCCGCCGGTACACCTGCGGCACGACAGAGAACAGCACCTGGTCGAACACCGCCATCGCGGTCCGGACCTCGTCGAGCGGCCCAGGACGCTCGGGCCGCACCTGCGCGGTGCGCCACAGCACATCGACGACCTCGAGCAGCCGCCGCCTGATGTCTATCTGCTCGGACGCGGCCAGCCGCGGGTCGTCGCGGTACTCCAGCAACTCCGCGACCCGCCGAATCGCGTTGACCACCGCTCGCCGCCGGGCCTCCGTCGGATGCGCGGTGAGCACGGGGTGGAACTCCAGCCGCGAGAGCAGGGCCTTCGTCTGCGCGTCGCCGTGCAGCCGGGCAACCTCCTCGACTGCCTGCGCCACGGTGCCCGCGAGCGGTCGGTCGGCCCGCTCGTTGGCGCGCAGCGAGCGGATGCGGTGATACTCCTCGGCCACGTTGACCAGATGGAAGTAGACGGTGAACGCCCTGGCGACCTCCTCGGCGCGCTCCAGCGACCACGACTCGACCAGCTTCTCGGCCTGGCCGGCCGCGTCGTCGGCGACGGTGGCGTCCTCGTGGTGGGCGGCGATGGCCAGTTCGCGCAGCCGTTCGACGTCATCGAGCAGGTCCTGCCCGCCGTACTCGCGAAGGATCACGCCGAGCGCGTCGCCGAGCGTCCGCACGTCCGCGCGCAGCGCGTCCGGCATCTCGAAGCGGGCGACCTCGCGGGACCCGGTGGCGGTCGGAGCCATATCGGACAGCCTAATCAGCGCAACCGCGCATCCGCCTCTCCAGTCGCGTTGATCATGGGCGATCTCTGCCAAACAAGCACT
>CAZMXH010000387.1:0-3620 GCA_964570165.1 uncultured Actinomycetes bacterium | reverse complement strand
GCGCTTGTGCGCCCATGGATCCCGTACACCCCCCGGCGGCGGGCCCCCCCCCGGGCTGTATACCTGGTGAGGGCCACAGCCGGGTGGTCTACGTGATCAATGCGGCGCGGCGGTGGCGGGTGCCGGCGA
This sequence comes from uncultured Actinomycetes bacterium, assembly GCA_964570165.1. GTDB lineage: Bacteria > Actinomycetota > Actinomycetes > Jiangellales > Jiangellaceae > JBMCTR01. The sequence continues at coordinate 3,491 of CAZMXH010000387.1, read as the reverse complement.
GCGGTGGCCGGCGTGGACGGCGGCGTACACTCGGTCGCGCAGCGCGTTGACCTCGTCCCCGCTGAGAGTGCGATCCGCCGGGCGAAGGACCACACGGAGCAGCACGTTCTCCTGGCCGGGCCGAATGCCGAGCCGCTCCCGCGCGGCTTCGGGCAGGTCTTCGTACGCCGTCGTCGACAGCACGGCAACCTCCTCGATCAGCTCGGCGTCCCGGCCGAGCGCCTCGCGTATCTGATCGCCGAGCGTCTCGGCATCGGCGCCGGCCGCTACCGCCACCGACAGGTCCCGGCGCGCCGGCGGCATCCGCGAGACGGGACGGTACTGCGAGAGGTCGAGCATCTGCTCAGCAACCCGCGGCTCATCCGATCGCAGCAACCGGATGTCCGGAATGCCCTTTCGCAGCATCAGGGCACGGTCCAGTCCCATGCCGAGCGCCAGGCCCGTCCACCGGGTCGGGTCGAGGCCGGCGGTGGCGAGCACGTGGGGTGCCGCGAGGCCGCACTCGGCGATCTCGACGGCTTCGCCGCCGTCAATGACATCGACCTGGCGGCCGTGCGTGGTGTACGGATGCTCCGTCGCGGACCAGCGCCAGTGGCGTCCAGGCAGCAACGCGTCCATCAGCCGCCCCACCATGCGCGACAGATCATCGAGATCGAGCGACGGGCCGCCGTGCCGCAACAGCCACAGGTCAAGCTGGTGCGGCGTCCCGGTATGCACCCGGTCGATCGAGTCGCGGCGGTGGCAGATGCCGGGCAGCGCCAGCAGCACCTGAGCGGGCGGCTCCTCCTCACCGGCGATCCGGCGGAGGGCGGGCGGGATGCCGGCGGACGTATGGCTGCGGAGTACGCAGGTGTCGCTGATGTAGCGGGTGTAGCGCACCTCTCTGGCCACCGCGTCCGGCGGGTAGCCGAGCCGGTCGTAGTTGTCACTGATCGGGACGACGGGCCGGGTGCGGATGACGCGGGCCGTACAGCCCCAGAGGTGGGTCAGCGCGTCGACGGCGGCGTCGATCAGTAACTGCAGGGCGTGCGGCCCCTGTTCCGGATCGGTGAGATCACGGGTGGACAACGCGGAGACAAGCGCATGTAACGGGAGAGTGGACATCGGCCAGGCCTTTCGTCGGAACGGGCGAGACGTTCCTCCCCCGGCCGGTCGTCCGCGGAGGTCAGGCGCGTAGCCGCACCCGGCGGCGGACGTTCGCCGACCGGGGGCGGATAAACCAGCGCTGACCTGTCATGGCGATCAGTATACGGATGGCTTCGCAGCGGAGTCCACACGGGACACGCTTGCCCCGAAGTCGAACCCGCCAGGGCGACCGGTCCGGTCGGCCAGCAGGCCGGCCAATGCGGCGAGCGCGATCTCCGGCGGCGTCCGGGAACCGATGTTCAGCCCGACCGGACGGTGCACGCGGGCAATGAGGTCCTCGGCGACCCCGAGCTCGCGGAGTGCCGGCACGTGTGGCGGATCGTGCCGCGGCGAGCCCATCAACCCGACCCACCGCGCGGGCGTGTTCAAGATGTCCCGCAGCATCGGGCCGAGCTCGGAGCGATGGTGGTCGGTGACCACGACAGCGGTGCTGCTGTCGATACCAGCCGCGGCGACGTCGCCGACGACAGCGCCGGCGTACGGCACCGGTTCGGCCTGGCTCGGGTCGCACAGTACGGTCTCGAATCCCAGGTGACCGCCGAAGTGCATCAGTTGATGGGCCACCGGCGAGTAGAAGACGGCAACAAGGCGGCGGCCGTCGTGCGGCACCTCGATCTCACCCTGGGCAACCGCGCAAGCGGGGTCGGTCATGGTCCTACGCTAGCCGTCCGCGAAACACCGGCACCAGGCGCCGCCGCATGCGGCGCGGGGTGTGGAGCATGTCTGCCCGTCAGGTCTCACGCGTACCCGAGCTCGTCGGCCGTCGGAGGGTCCGCGCCACGGCGGCCGCACGTCAGGGCGGCGACGCGTACGGCGTGCCGTACCACCTCGTGCAGCCTGGCGCCATCGATGGCGGCCAGATCCCGTCGCGCGGGTCCCCCCAGCAGATCGACTCGGTGCAACGCGTCGAGCAGACCCGAGGTGAACGCATCGCCGGCTCCCACGGTGTCGACCAGCGCTACCCGCTCGGCAGGGACGGTGACCTGCTCGCCGGCGCGGGTGAGGGCGAAGGCTCCGGCCGCGCCGTCCGTGACCACGATGAGCCGTGGTCCGAGGGCGAGCCACGCCATGGCCACCTCCAGATGATCGGCGCCCGGTGTCAGCCAGGCCAGGTCCTCGGTGCTGACCTTGACGATGTCGCTGCGCGCGATCTGGACCTCGAGACGCGACAGGGTGCGCTCCCGCGAGCCGAGCAGTGCCGGCCGGACGTTCGGGTCCAGGACGATCGTCACGTCGCCGCGGGCGTGCTCGCGGTCCAGCATGTCGGTCAGGACGGTGGCGCCCGGTTCGATAGCCATCGCGAGTGAGCCGGTGCACAGGGCGGTGGCCCCCGCCGGCAGCGGTGTCGGCAGTTCGTCCCTGCTCCAGCCCCAGTCGGCCGTCCCGTTGACATAGAAGTCGTAGGTCGGCCCCCCCGCGTCGTCCAGCGACACCACGGCGAGCGTCGTGGGTTCCGCGGCCTCGATGGCATAGTCCAGCCCCACTCCGTTGGAGCTCAGATGCGCGCGCACGAGTTGACCGAACCGCCCGGCGCCGATGCGTGCCAGCAGTTGCGTGGGCACTCGCAGCCGAGCCAGCCCGACTGCGACGTTGGAGGGAGATCCTCCCGGGACGGCCCGGTAGCGTCCGTCCGGCTCACCGACCAGATCGACGAGGGCCTCCCCCGCGACGACGATCACGGGAGCAACCGTAGCCGGTGGGCAGCGGCGCGGGGCTCTGCGGTGCTCTGGGCGCGGGTAGCCACGGATGTGGTTCGATCATTGGCTAGAGTCTGGCAGGTGGCTAGCGTCCCGAGTGTCTCCTACTCGATCACCGTCCGTCTCGAGGTACCGGCTGGTGGGACGGCCGTAAGCCAGCTCACCACGGCCGTCGAGAAGGCCGGAGGTCTCGTCACGGCGCTGGACGTCACCGAGTCGGGACACGAACGAATCCGGGTGGACGTGACGTGTGCGGCGACGTCCACCGCCCACGCCGAGGAGTTGGTCGCAGCGTTGCGATCGCTACCCGAGGTCACGATCGGCAAGGTCAGCGACCGGACGTTCCTCGTTCACCTCGGCGGCAAGCTCGAGGTGAACTCGAAGGTGCCCATCCGCAACCGCGACGACCTGTCGCTGGTCTACACGCCCGGCGTGGCGCGAGTCTGCACGGCGATCGCCGCCAACCCGGAGGACGCCCGCCGGTTGACGATCAAGCGCAACACGGTGGCGGTCGTGACCGACGGGTCGGCGGTGCTCGGCCTCGGCAACCTCGGTGCTCTGGGCGCGCGTCCCGTCATGGAGGGCCAGGCCGCGCGGTTCACGCGGTTCGCCGACATCGACGCCTTCCCTCTCTGCCTGGACACTCAG
>CAZMXH010000386.1:0-3634 GCA_964570165.1 uncultured Actinomycetes bacterium | reverse complement strand
TCCCGACGCTAGAGGACGAGACGACGCTGAGGATCCCGCCCGGGACACAGCCGAATCAGGTCTTCCGGATCACCGGTCGAGGGCTGCCGCGCCCCCGCGGAGGGGGCAGAGGCGACATGCTGGTCACCGTCACTGTCCGGATTCCGGACCAACTGGACGAGGCGGAGCGCGAGTTGTACGAGCGGCTTCGAGACTCGCGGCGAAAGGGCGGCGCGCACGGCGTTGGTTGAGGCACCCCTCACGCTGTTCCTCTGTGGCGACGTGATGCTCGGCAGGGGGGTAGACCAGATCCTGCCGCATCCTGGCGACCCGGCGCTTCGCGAGACGTACGTGCGGGACGCCAGGGAGTACGTCCGGCTGGCGGAGGCGGTGAACGGTCCGGTACCACGGCCGGTCGAGTTCGCCTGGCCGTGGGGGGACGCTCTTGCCGTGCTGGACGAGGCGCGGCCGGATGTCCGGGTGGTGAACCTGGAGACAAGCGTGACGCGCAGCGACGACTTCGCCCCCGGCAAGGGAGTGCACTACCGGATGAACCCGGCCAACCTGCCGGCCTTGTCGGTTGCCCGGCCGGACGTCTGCGTCCTGGCGAACAATCACGTCCTGGACTTCGGCCGCGCCGGGCTGGACGAGACCCTCGACGCGCTTTCCGATGCCGGATTACCCGCGGCCGGCGCGGGCCGCGACCTTGCGGAAGCCGAGGCGCCGGTTGCGGTCACCGTGCCGTCGGGCGATGGGCGCGTCGTGGTCTTCGGGATGGGGATGCCAACGAGCGGCATCCCGTTCGACTGGGCTGCGTCCGTCGCCCGGAGCGGGGTGCACCTCGTGTCGTCATTGTCGGATGCGGCGGCGGCCGCTTTGGTGGAGCGGGCTCAGCGGGTCAGGCGTCCCGGCGACGTGGTCGTGGTGTCGATTCACTGGGGGTCGAACTGGGGTTACCAGGTGCCGGCCGAGCAGGCCGAGTTCGCCCACATGCTCGTTGACGGCGGGGTGGACGTGGTGCACGGGCACTCGTCGCACCATCCCCGGCCCATCGAGGTGTACCGCGGCAAGCTGATCCTCTACGGCTGCGGCGACCTCATCGACGACTACGAGGGGATCGCCGGCTTCGAGGAGTACCGCGACGATCTGCGGTTGCTGTATCTCGTGACCATCGACTCCGCCACCGGCTCCACAACACGGCTGCGCGCCGTCCCGATGCAGGCGCACCGGCTCCGGCTGCGTCACGCCACGGACGACGACGCCAGGTGGCTCAACGATGTACTCAACGTCGTCAGCCGTGACTTCGGGACCCGATTCAGCCTCGGGCCAGCAGGCCTCCACCTCGAGTTGGGGTAGGCGGCACGCCAGCCTGACGTTTTACGTCAGCGCTGGCCGGAAACGCACCGCTGGTGCGCTACGCCTTGGCGAACAACTCCACCATCGTCTCGCAGAACGCGGGCAGGTCGTCCGGCTTCCGGCTGGTGATGAGGTTCCCGTCGTGGTGAACCTCCTCGTCGACCCAGGTCGCGCCCGCGTTGCGGATGTCGGTCTGCAGGCTCGGCCAGGACGTCAGCGTGCGTCCGCGAACTACGTCGGCTTCGATCAGCGTCCACGGCGCGTGGCAGATCGCCGCGACTGGCTTGCCAGCATCGAAGAAGGCGCGTACGAAGGCGACGGCGTCAGCATCCATCCGCAGTATGTCCGGATTGCCTACGCCACCAGGCAGCATGAGCCCGATGTACTCATCCGGGTCAGCGTCGGCAACCGGCAGATCCACCGGGAAAGTGTCCGCCTTGTCGAAGTGGTTCATCGCCTGCGCTTGGCCACCTGATGGGGCGATGAGCGTGGGCTGGGCGCCGGCGTCTTCCAACGCCTTCCACGACTCGGTCAACTCGACCTGCTCGATGCCTTCGTTGGCTACCACCACGGCGACCTTGCCCGTGATTCGGTCCGCCATCTCTGGGCTCCGTTCGTTCTTGGATGTTCCCCGGATCGCCGGTGATCCGGCGTGGACTGGAGGTCTGCCCGGTCAGCCTGACCGCAAACACCTGCGGGATGATTCCGACGTAGGACATTGCGTGGGGAGCGGTAGTGAGTGACCGGCGTTACGAGGTGCGGGCCGTCGGCTGGGTGGAGTCCGTTGTCAGGGACACCGCGAACGCACCCCGGCAAGGCGACGAGGGTGCCCCCGCCGCGGCCATCCGGCTGCGGCCGGACGTCCGCGAGGCTGCGAAGGACATCGCGGCCGGCGACGAACTGATCGTGCTGACCTGGTTGCACGCCGCCGACAGGGAGACGCTCACGGTGCACCCTCGCGGTGCTACGAGCAGGCCGCTAACCGGCGTTTTCAGCACGCGTTCACCACACCGGCCCAACCCGATCGGGCTGCACCGAGTCACGGTGCTCGCCGTCGACGGAGACCGCATCGAGGTGGATGCTCTTGAGGCGATCGATGGAACCCCCGTGATCGACCTTAAACCGGTGCTGCGCGACGTGCACGAACGGTGATGGTCGGTTCACGTCAGAACGGCGGGGGTCCGTGATCATCCGGTGGGTCTTGGTCGCCGGGTGGATCCGTGGTGTTCGGTGTGTCGTCGAGCAAGCGGATGGTGTCGAGAACTGCGGGGTGGATCTTGTGGTGTGCCTGGTGGGGGCGCCCGGGCTGCGATGGCCAGGGTGGGCGCACCGGCAGCGCACTAGATGGTTCGGCATACTCCGTGGAATGACGTCCCTCCTTGCTGCGGCCGAAGCCCTGTCCCAGCGAACGGTGGCGTTCCGCCGCACGCTGCACCGGCATCCCGAGATCGGCCTGGACCTACCGGTCACCCGGCAGGCCGTTCTGGACGAGATCGCCGATCTGGACCTCAAGGTCCGGCTCGCGGAAAGGACCTCGGCTGTCGTCGCCGAACTCGACGGCGCGCGGGTGGGGCCGACGCTGATCCTGCGCGCCGACATGGATGGCCTCCCGCTGCAGGAAGACACCGGCCTGGAGTTCGCCTCCGAGGTCCTGGGGGCCATGCACGCGTGCGGTCACGACACGCACGTCGCGATGCTGACCGGCGCGGCACGGCTGCTCGCGGACCGGCGGGACGAGATCGCCGGGCGAGTGCTGCTGTTCTTCCAGGCGGGCGAGGAGGGGTTTCACGGCGCCCGGTACGCGCTGGAGGAGGGGTTGCTCGACTATCCGGACGTCGTCGGCGCGTTCGCGCTGCACATCAGCACGCGCTACGAGAGCGGGACGATCAACATCCGTCCCGGCCCAATGCTCGCGGCCGCGGACAGCTTCGAGATCACGCTGACGGGCCGGGGTGGACACGCGTCCACGCCGCACGAGGCCGTTGATCCGGTACCCGCGGCGTGCGAGCTTGTGACCGCGCTGCAGGTCGCGCTCAGCCGGCGGGTGGACGTTTTCGACCCCGTGGTGCTGACGGTCGGTCGAATCTCCGCAGGCACCACCCACAACATCATCCCTGCGACCGCCGAGTTGGAAGGCACTGTGCGCACGCTCGACAACGAGACCCGCGACCGCGTCTTCGAGTTGCTGCAGACGGTCGCGGCCGGAGTCGGTTCGGCGCACGGGCTGGATGTCGACGTGGAGATCGTCCCGGGCTATCCCGTCACCGTCAACGACGCGGCCTTCACCGCGATCGTCAGG
>CAZMXH010000385.1:0-3642 GCA_964570165.1 uncultured Actinomycetes bacterium | reverse complement strand
GGAGCGAGGCTTCGACCCGGTCCTCGGCGCGCGGCCGCTGCGGCGGACGATCCAGCGCGAGATCGAGGACACGCTCTCGGAGAAGATCCTCTTCGGTGAGCTCAAGGCCGGCGAGATCGTGGTCGTCGATGTCGAGGGCGAGGGCCGCGAAGCGCGGTTCACCTTCACCGGCAACCCGAAGTCGGAGCTGCCGGACGTCGCACCTGTCGCGGCCGGAGCCGGAGAGTCCAAGAACGACTGACTCCCATACCGCTGATCATCGGCACTTTCGGCACCATAGGCGCCGGAAGTGCCGATGATCTTTTTGGGGTCAGGGTCAGGTCGTGTTCGCTGCTTGCGTCCCATCAACGCCAGAGTGACGGCGGCGACCAGCATCCACAAGTTGGCCGCGGTCCTCGCTTACCGCCGCGATCATGGCAGCTGAGCGGAAGCACGGTGGGCCGAGCGTCCAGATCGATATGGTGGTGAGTCGGCACCGCTGACTCGTGGAGGAGCCGTCCGATGACCGACGTTGGCCCGTTGGCCGAAGCCGCAGCCGCCGCTGCGTCCGCGTTCGAGGCTCTCGGCCGGTCGCGGCGGGCGGAACTGCTGGAGCAACTCGCGCACGCCCTGGAAGCCGACCGGTCGGAGATCGTCCGCATCGCCGACGAGGAGACCCGGCTGGGCACCACCCGGCTGAACGGCGAACTGACCAGGACCTGCTTCCAGTTCCGGCTGTTCGCCGAGGTCCTCCGGGAAGGCTCGTATGTCGAGGCGACAATCGACCACGCCGCCGACACGCCGATGGGTCCGCGACCCGACCTGCGCCGAATGCTTGTTCCGCTCGGGCCGGTCGCGGTGTTCGGGGCCAGCAACTTCCCGCTGGCTTTCAGCGTGCCCGGCGGCGACACCGCGTCGGCGCTCGCCGCTGGCTGCCCCGTCGTCGCGAAGGCCCACCCGGCGCATCCCGGGACCAGCCGGCGCACGTTCGACGCGATGCGCGCCGTCTTGCCGGACGGAACACTCGGCCTGGCGGAGGGTTTCGCGGCCGGTGCGGAACTGGTTCAGCACCCGGCGATCAAGGCGGTCGGGTTCACCGGGTCGACGGCCGGCGGGCGGGCGCTGTTCGATCTGGCGGCGGCGCGCCCGGAGCCGATCCCGTTCTATGGCGAGATGGGGAGCGTGAACCCCCTCGTGGTCACCCCTGGCGCGGCGGCCGCCCGGCCCGAGGAGATCGCGTCCGGCTACGTCGGCTCGATGACCCTGGGGACGGGACAGTTCTGCACCAAGCCGGGACTCATCTTCGTACCCGCGGGCTCCGACCGCTTGCGCTCCGCCCTCGCGGACGCCGTGTCCGATGTTGCTGCCGGCCCGATGCTGAGCGCCGACATCCGTGCGGCCTACCAGGAAGAGGTTGGGCGGCGGCGCGCTGATCCGCGGCTGACCGTCGTCGCGGAGGGCAAGCCTGGAGACGACGACCTTGGGGCTGCCGTGCTCTTCGCGGTGGCGGCGGCCGACCTCGAAGGCGCGTTGCTCGCCGAGTGCTTCGGGCCGGCCGCGCTCCTGGTCGAGTACCAGGATCCGGACGAGTTGCTCGCCGCGCTCGGCAGGGTGGAGGGACAGCTCACGGCCACCGTCCATGCAGCGGACGGCGAGACCGCTCTGGTGCGGCGGCTGCACGACACGCTGCGCGGCCTGGCGGGCCGGTTGATCTTCGACGGCTATCCAACGGGAGTCGCGGTCGCCTGGGCGATGCAGCACGGCGGGCCGTACCCGGCAACAACAATCGCGGGGCACACCTCGGTGGGGGCAACGTCGATCCGCCGCTGGCTGCGTCCGGTGGCGTACCAGAACGCACCTTCGGCCGTCCTGCCGGACGAGTTGCAGGACGACAACCCGACCGGGGTGCCCCGGCGGATCAACGGCACGCTGCACCTTTCCTGACCGACGGACGTGGGGCGCTGGGCCTGGCGCGCGGGGAATAGCGCGCTGCCGCGTGTGAGTTGGCATCACCGGGAATCACCGAGCACGAGGGATGCTGCATGGAGATCGGAATAGGACTGCCGAGCACGGTGCCCGGTACGACGGGTCGCGAGATCACCGAGTGGGCGCGCGCTGCCGAACAGGCGGGCTTCTCGACGCTCGGGACGATCGACCGGATCGTGTATGCGAACTATGAGCCGATGATTGCGCTCGCCGCAGCCGCTGCGGTGACGGACAGGATCCGGCTGGCGACCACGGTGCTGCTCGGACCGCTACGGGTGAACGCCGCGCTGGTAGCCAAGCAGGCCCTGTCGTTGGACGCGCTCGCAGGGGGCGGTCGCACTGTCCTCGGTCTCGCCGTCGGCGGTCGTGAGGACGACTTCGCCGCGAGCGGGCTCCGGTTGGCGGACCGCGGGCGTTGGATGGACGATGCGGTCGCACAGATCCGCCGAATCTGGGACGGCGCCTTCCCGTACGAGATCGGGCCACGGCCGCCGGACCCGGGTCCGAGCCTGCTCATCGGGGGCGGCGCGGCCGCCGCGTACGAGCGGGCGGCCGGCCACCGCGACGGCTGGATACTGGGCGGCGGCACCCCCGACATGTTCCGCGAGGGCGTCGAGAGTCTGCTCTCGGCGTGGCGGAAGAAGGAGCGGGACGGCGAGCCGAGGAAGGCGGCGCTCGCTTACTACTCGCTCGGCGAGCATGCGCAGCGGAACGCCGAGCGCTACCTGGGGGACTACTACGGGTTCCTCGGGCAGGAGTTCGCCGGAATGATCGTCGGCAGCGCCGCCAAGGACGCTGAGACCGTGCAGGGTTACATCGCGGCGTTCGATGACGCCGGGTGTGACGAGTTGATCTTCTTCCCGACGTCCAGCGACCCGGAGCAGGTGGATTTGCTGGCGGCTGCCGCTGGGCTGTAGCCCGGCGGACTGCAGGCGTGCTGTGGATCAACCCCGGGTGGCTCGGTTAGCCTCGTAACGGAGGCTGGCGTGAGGGGAGGGGCGAAACGCTCCATGACCGACTACTTGGCTGCGTACCGCGCCGCTGGGGTGCTCTACGAAGCGGGCGACCCCGCGGGCGCCGCACGGGAGCTCGAGCCGCTGCTCCAGGAGCCGACACCGGCGAAGTCGGTGCTCGAGCTGGCAGGCAGGGCGTTCTTCCGGTCCGCCCAGCTCGGGCGCGCCAGGGAGGTCTTCGAGCGGCTGGTCGAGCGCGACCCGAGCAGCGCGTACGCGCGCTTCGCGCTCGGACGCACGCTCGAGCGGCAGAGCCGCCCCGCCGAGGCCGCCAGTTGCTACCGCATCGCGGCCGCGATGGAGCCCAAGGAGGACTATCTCGACGCGCTCGAGCGCGTCAGCGGCCGATGCTAGGCGTGAAAGGCTGGACGCCGTGAGCGAGCGTGTGGTGACCAACTGGCTGACCGACATGGACGGCGTCCTGGTCTACGAGGGGACCGCAATCCCTGGAGCGGCGGAGTTCCTGAATACGCTGCGGGAACGGCGGCGGCGGTTCCTTGTGCTGACCAACAACTCGATCTACACACCTCGAGATCTGCAGGCACGGCTTGCCATGGCAGGCCTGGACGTCCCCGAGGAGTACATCTGGACGTCGGCGCTCGCGACCGCGCAGTTTCTCGACGACCAGAACCCTGGCGGGTCGGCGTACGTGATCGGCGAGGCC
>CAZMXH010000384.1:0-3645 GCA_964570165.1 uncultured Actinomycetes bacterium | reverse complement strand
CGGGATGTCGAGCCGGCGCGCGGCGCCTACGAGCGCGAGCGCCGCCTCCGGCCCGGGGCAGGTCACCTCCACCGCGGACGACCGGCCGGGCTCGGTCAACGAGCCGTGCGCGATGAACGCTCCCCGCCACGCGGCCTCCGCATCGCAGGTCGCCGCGGACACCACCGAGGGCGGCAGCCCGCGCACCGGCCGGCCGGCCCCGTCACGCAAGCCCGTCTGCCGCGACAGCGCCTCGCCGTCGCGCACCACCCGCACGACGTACCGGCTGCCTCGCCGCCGACCGCCCGGAGGCTTGACGCCTAGCTCGCATTCGTGGCCGTACACCTCGGAGATCTCCCGCCGCAGCCGGCGCGCGGCCACACCGGTGTCGAGATCCGCCTCCAGCACGATCTTCCGGTCGACGATGTGCAGTGTGCCCGCGAATCGGAGCATCGCCGCGATCTCGGCCTTCCGGCAGCACGGTTTTGTCACTTCGAGACGAGCCAGCTCGTCCTTCACCGAAGCCGTCATCGCCATGGGCCGATCCTGCCACGACTGAACGCCACCTCGTAGGCTCGGGCGAGCCGACCTGGATGGTGACGGGCGGTCCCGTCTCCCATCGCCACGTCCATGACCAGGACATCCGCCCCTAGGTCTCCGGCCACGCGTCGCAGTAGCTTCTCGTCCGGCACGCACGAGCGGTCGGCCAGCGCCAGATCGATCGTCAACTCGGGCGCGTACGCGGCCAGCACCTCCAGGTGCATCTCGGGGGTGAACCCGTCCGTCTCACCGCCTTCCGGAGTCAGGTTCAGCGTCACCAGCCGCCGCGCGCGGCTTGCGAGCAGCGCCTCTCGCAGTTCCGGGACCAGCAGGTGCGGGATGACGCTGCTGAACCAGGAGCCCGGCCCGAAGACCACCCAGTCCGCCTCCTCGATCGCCGCCAGCGTCTCCTTGTAGGCGGGAGGGTTCTCCGGCACCAGTCGTACCGCCACGACCGAGCCGCCCGCGGTCGCCACTGCGTGCTGCCCGTGCACCGTGGTGATCTTCCGGCGTCCGTCGCTCGACCGCCGATGGGCGCCGACCAGCGCCTCGATGTCCATCGGGACTGCCGCCATCGGCAGCACCCGCCCCTGCGCCCCGAGCAGCCGGCCCACCCAGTCCAGCCCCTCCACGTGGCCGTCCAGCAGGTCCCAGAGCGCCACGATGAGCAGGTTGCCCGCGGCGTGGCCGGACAGCTCGCCCGTGCTCGCGAACCGGTGCTGCAGCACGCGCGCCCAGGTACGGCCCCACTCGTCGTCGCCGCACAGCGCGGCCAGCGCCATCCGCAGGTCCCCCGGCGGCAGGACGCCGAACTCCCGGCGCAGCCGACCGCTCGAGCCGCCGTCGTCGGCGACCGTCACGACCGCGGTCAGCCGTCCGCTCACCCGGCGCAGAGCAGACAGCGACGCGGCCAAGCCGTGTCCACCTCCGAAGGCGACGACCCGCGGGCCTGCCAGCCGGGCTTCGGACATCTACATCACTCCCGACCGAGGTCCCGATGCACGACCAGGGTCTCGATCCGTTGCTCGCGCAGCCTGGCTGCCAGCGCCTCACTCATCGCGACACTGCGGTGCTTGCCGCCCGTGCAGCCCAGGCCGATGGTCACGAAGCGCTTACCCTCCTGCAGGTAGCCCTTGAAGACAATGCCGAGCAGCTCCGCGTACCGATCGAGGAACTCCGCCGCGCCCGTGTTGTCGAAGACGTAGTCGCGCACGTCGATGTCCTGCCCCGTCTTCGGCTGCAGCTCCGGCACCCAGTGCGGGTTTGGCAGGAACCTCATGTCCGCGACGATGTCGGCATCGACCGGGAGACCGTACTTGTAGCCGAACGAGACGACGATCGCCCGCAGCGCCGGCTCATCCCCCGCGAAGGCGGTGCGGATTCGCGCCGCAAGCTCGTGCACGTTGAGCTCCGAGGTGTCGATGACCAGGTCGGCGTCACCACGCAGCCCGGAAAGCAGCGTGCGCTCTTCCTTGATGGCCTCCACCACGCGGCCCGCACCCTGCAGCGGATGCGGGCGCCGGGCAGACTCGAACCGGCGCACCAGCGCCTCGTCACTCGCCTCGAGAAACAGCACGTGGGGCCGGACGCCGCGCTCAGCCAGCGCATCGAGCACGTCGCGCAGTTCCTCGAAGAAGACGCCCCCGCGGACGTCGGCCACGACGGCGAGCGGCCGCCGCTCGGCCCGCTTGGAGAGGACGTCGAGCAGGTGCATGAGCAGGGACGGCGGAAGGTTGTCGACCACGAACCAGCCGAGATCGTCCAGGGTGGCGCTCGTGGCGGTCTTGCCGGCCCCGGACATGCCGGTGACCAGCAGCAGCTCCGTGGGCTCTAATGTGGTGCTCACGTATCGAGGATCTCACCGGTAGCGGGGTCGACGGCGGGCGTTCCGGGACGGTCCGCAACTGCTTCCACGACGGCCTGGGCAGTCTGCGGGCCGATGCCCGGGACCTGCGCGATCTCCTCAACGGTGGCAGACCGTAGCTTCTTCAGCGACCCGAAATGCTTCAGCAGCGCCTTGCGCCGTGCCGGGCCTAGCCCGCTCACCCGGTCGAGGACGCTGTCGATCATGGACGTCGAGCGGCGCTGGCGGGGGGAGGTGATCGCGCACCGTGGCTCCTCGTCGCGCAGCCGCTGGAGCAGGTACAACCCCTCGCTGGTCCGGGGCAGCACCACTGGCTCGTCCTCGTCAGGCAACCACACCTCCTCGAGGCGCTTCGCCAGACCGGCCACCGGGATGTCGCCGACTCCCGCCTCGTCCATCGCCTGGCGGGCCGCGTTCACCTGCGGCTTGCCGCCATCGACGACCACCAGCCCGGGCGCGTAGGCGAACTTCCGCGGCCGTCCGGTCTGCGGGTCGAGAGGGCTGGGGCCGGCCGGCTCGGCGCGCGCTCCAGGCGCCCCGTTCGGCGCACCGGCGGTCTCGGCGCTGGCGGCGGGCGCTACGGCGGCAGGCTGTGTCGAGCGCTCGTCCTGCAGCCGCCTGAAGCGTCGGATCAGCGTCTCGCGGATCGCGGCCACATCGTCTAGGCCGTCGGTCCCGCGGATGGCGAACCGCCGGTACTCGCTCTTGCGGGGGAGCCCGTCCTCGAACACCACCATCGAGGCCACGACGTCGTTGCCTTGCAGGTTGGACACGTCGTAGCACTCCACGCGCAACGGCGCCTCGTCGAGGCCGAGGGCTTCCTGGATCTCCTCGAGCGCCCTGCTGCGGGTCGTGATGTCGCTCGCCCGCCTGGTCTTGTGCAGCTTGAGCGCCTGTTCAGCGTTGCGCGCCACGGTGTCAAGCAGCGCGCGCTTGTCGCCCCGTTGCGGTACCCGGAGCCGCACGCGCCCGCCGCGCAACTCGGCCAGCAGGTCGTCGAGTGCCGCGGCCTCGTTCGGATCCGCAGGAAGCGCGGGGACGAGGATCTCGCGCGGCACGGACTCTCCGTTCTCGCCGTACAGCTGCAGCAGGAACCGCACGACGAGCTCGGCGGTCGACGCCTCCTCGGCCTTGTCCGCCACCCAGCCGCGCTGGCCGCGCACCCGCCCCTCCCGGACGTGGAAGATCTGCACGGCCACCTCGAGCGCATCATCGGCCAGCGCCACGACGTCGGCGTCGGTCGCATCCCCGAGCACGACGGC
>CAZMXH010000383.1:0-3665 GCA_964570165.1 uncultured Actinomycetes bacterium | reverse complement strand
TGACGAACAGGTTGAACAGGTCACCGGAGAGGAAGGCGTTCGACACCCCTCCTGAAAGCACCAGGTACGTCGGGTGGTAGATCGACACCGGCGTGTTCCGGGTGTCGACGATCCCCTGCCCGATGGAGTACACGAGGACGGCGAGGGCGACCACGGCCGACACGAGCAGCATGAGCGAGGACAGCCGGTCAGCGACCAGGGATATCCCCAGCGGCTCAGGCCAGCCCCCGATCCAGACCACCAGCGGTCCCTGCTGGTCGGCGCTGACCAACAGGATCGCCGCAACGACGACCACCGCCGAGAGGACCACGACACTGACCAGCCGCTGGGCCCAGTCCGACCGGCCGAGCGCCAGTGCCACCCCGGCTCCGAGCACCGGCAGTACAGCCGGGAGGGGGACGAGATCGACAGGGCTCACTCCGCCCGCTCCTCGGAGCCCACGGCGGCGGCCTCGTCGCCGTTGGAGTCAAAGGCCTGCGACTCAAGGTCGGACTCGGCGAGCCCGCGGATCACAGCATCCTCGACGTCGTCCTGGACCTCGTCGTGACCGTTGAGCTGCCAGCTGCGGTAGGCCATCGCGAGCAGGAACGCTGTGATGCCGAGCGTGATCACGATGGCGGTCAGGACCATGGCCTGCGGGAGGGGGTCGCTCATCGCGGCCGGGTCCGTCTCGCCGACGATGGGCGCGTCGCCGGCCGCACCCGACGAGACCATGAACACCAGGTTGACTCCGTTGCTCACCATGATCACCCCAAGCAGGACGCGGCTCAGGCTGCGTTCGAGCAGCAGGTACACGCCGGCCGAGATGAGAACGGCCACAACAGCGATGAGGACGACGTTGGCGGTGATGGCCCTACCCTTTCTCTTGCTCTCACGCGACGATTTCGTCGACCTGCTGGGGCGCGATTGCTTCCTCGACGTCCTGGCTGATCTGCCGGTCGACGGCCGACCCCAGGCTGCGAAGGACGTCGAGGACGAGGCCGACCACGATCAGGTACACACCGATGTCAAAGAAGAGCGACGTCACCAGGTGGACGGAGCCGAGCACGGGCAGTGTGACGTCGATGATGGCGCTCTGCAGGATCTCCCCGCCGAACGGCAATGCCGCGAGGCCGGTGGCGACGGCCACCACAAGGCCTGAGCCCAGCATCAGGCCGGCGTCCACGGGCGCCGCTTCGTCAAGCTCGTATCGGCCGCCGGCCAGGTAGCGGACCATGAGCGCCAGACCGGCGACCAACCCTCCGGTGAAGCCGCCGCCGGGGTTGTTGTGCCCTGCGAAAAGAAGGAACACGGAGAACACGATCATGGTGTGAAAGGCCAGCCGGGTGATCACCTCGAAGATGATCGAACGTCGTTCCGGGGGCAGCGTGTTTCCGCCGCGCAGCCAGATGTTGCGGTAGTCCGGTCCATCCGGTCGCTGCACGGGCGCGCGCGCCGGAGCGTCCAGCGGCCGCACGATGCCCGCCCGGCGGGTGTACAAGAAGATCATGCTGGCCACGCCGGTGGCGGCGACAACCAGTACGGAGACCTCGCCCAAGGTATCCCACGCCCGGATGTCGACGAGCGTGACGTTGACGATGTTGGCGCCGCCGCCGAGCGCCTCCGCCACCTCGGGAAAGGCCGACGAGACCGGAGCCCGAACCCGGGCAGACGTGGCCGCAAGGGTGAAACCGGCCACCGCCAGGCCCGTGGCGATCCCGATTCCGAGCCGCCACCACCGAACGGACGTCAGCGGACGCTCGGAGAAGTAGGAGGGCAACCGGCGGAGGACCAGCACGAAGACAACGATCGTGACCGTCTCGACCAGCACCTGGGTCAGCCCGAGATCGGGCGCACCGTGCAGCAGGAACAGCAGCGCTGTCCCGTACCCGGTCACCCCGACGAGCACCACCGCCTTGAGTCGCCGCCGCGCCCGCGCCGCGAGGATCGCTGCAGCGGCCACCACCGCTGCGACCATGGCCTGAGCCGGGGTATCCCACAAACGCAGGTCCAGGCGCCACGGCATCGCGAGAAGCAGCGCTCCGCCGGATAGCACAACCACGACCACCAACACGGTGGACAGGTAGATCGGTAGCGATCCGCGCTGCGTTGCGCCGGTGACCTCGATCGCCACGCGGTCAAGTTGCTGCATGCCTGCGTAGTAGAGGCGGTCAGCCTCGAGCCTGGCCGGGACCAGCCGCCACCGTTCCACCGCTCGGCGCGCTGCGAACAGGGCAAGCCCTGCTGCGAGGGACAGCGCCGAGAGCAGCAGCGCTGGCTCGACGCCGTGCCACAGCGCAAGCTCCGGCGCTTCTGACCCTGGGGGGAACGCACGTGCGTACGGCTCGAGCAGGCGCGTCTCGGCCGCGCCGAGGAAGCCCAGGGCGAGCCCGAGCATGGCCAGGATCGCCGGTGCCGCCGCGAACCACGGTCCGGCGGCACGCACCGTCGTGGTGGCCAGTTCAGCCTTGGTGGCGAAGGTGCCCCAGAGGAATCGGGCGGTGTAGGCGGCTGTCAGTGCGGAGCCGGCCACGACTGCCGCTAGGACCAGACCAGCCGCGCCCCGGTCGAGTGATGTCCCCTCGCCGGTGCTGGTCAGGTCGAAGAGAGCGGTGAACACGCTCTCCTTGGCCACGAAGCCGGTGAAGGGGGGTACCGCCAGCATCGAAGCCGCGGCGGCCAGGCCGATGCCGAACAATGCCGGCCGAGACCGGCCCAACCCGGACAACTGCCTGATGTCGCGGGTCCCGGTCGCGCGGTCTATGACACCCACGAGCAGGAACAGCGATGCCTTGAACAGCGCGTGAGCCACCAGCATGGCCACGCCGGCCAGCGCCGCAGATCTCGCGCCCACACCCAGCACGACAACGAGGAAGCCGAGTTGGCTGACGGTTCCATAGGCGAGCAGGAGCTTGAGGTCATGCTCCCGCAGGGCACGCCACCCGCCCAGGAGCATCGTCGCCGACCCGAGAACGAGGGCCAGAACGCGCCAGGGGTCCAAGGCTGCGAACGCCGGCGCAAGCAACGCGACCAGGTACACCCCGGCTTTGACCATGGCCGCGGCATGCAGGTACGCGCTGACCGGGGTCGGTGCTTCCATGGCCGCCGGCAGCCAGAAGTGGAACGGGACCAGGGCCGACTTCGACAGGGCGCCGACCAGGATGAGTGCGATGCCGACGGTGACGGCCGTCCCGGTCGGTGGCGCTGCCAGAATGCTCGAGATCCGGTACGTGTCCGCGGCCTCGCCGACGAGCAGGAACCCGACGAGCATCGCCAACCCGCCGAGCGTCGTGACGATAAGTGCCTGCATCGCCGCCCGTCTGCTCGCCCCGCGCTCGGAGTCCTGGCCGATGAGCAGGTACGAGAAGATCGTCGTCAGCTCCCAGAAGACGTACAGAACGAGCAGGTCGTCGGCGAGCACCAGGCCGAGCATCGTCCCGGCGAATGCGGTCAGGTTGGCCGCGAACCGGCCGAGCCCTTCGCTGTCGTCGTCGAAGTACCAGGTGCAGTACACAAGCACCAGCGCGCCCACGCCTGTGACGAGCAGGCCGAGGACCCACTGCAGCGTCGTGACCCGCAGGGCGACCTCCATGCCGAGGCTCGGCACCCAGGACGTGGTCTCGATCACTGCCTCGCCGCGCGCGACCAGGCCGCCGTGCGCCACCAGCCACCCGAACGCGGCAGTC
>CAZMXH010000382.1:0-3710 GCA_964570165.1 uncultured Actinomycetes bacterium | reverse complement strand
CAGTCTGGGACTCCCGGGTAAGCGCGGCGTCTGGCCCGCTAGTCCTCTCGCGCGGGGCCACCGACCGCCTACTGCCCGTCGTAGGGCCGGATCTCCGGCGGTCGCGCAGGTCTGCGCCGACGACCGCCATTACACCGGGACCTTGAGCAACTCGGTGTTGATGCGGCTGATCCGGGCATGTGTGGCGCTGCTACGCAACAACTTTGGCTACCCGGCTGAAGGTGTGTGCCAACACAGGCGCTCATTTGCATCAGCGTCGAGCCCGACCTCTCGATGCCTGATTCAATGCGCCGACGCGCAACCGCCCGTCGTGCACGCCGACTCCGCGCAGGTCGTCGATGCGTCCGAGGCTCTATCACGTCCGGATCGATCAAACCCTGCTGCATCATGATCGTGGCGGCAGCAACCTCGGTATGCAACACCTTGCCATGTCGGCCGTGATTGCATACAACAGCTTCTATGACTGCCTCGCCATGTCAATTTCCACTAGAGCTATGCGGCTCGCCGAACTCAGTGGGTGTCGAAGACCTGCTGGAAGCGGGCGAGCGCGCGTTCGGTCGCCCAGATCTCGTGGTCGGAAGGGTGCTCAGGGTCGGCTGCAGGCGGCAGCGCGCCGAACCGCAGCAGGCAGGCCATCAGCAGCAGCCGTGCCTTGGTCGCGGTGAGGTTTCCGCCTGCGATGCCGAGACGTACCCGCTCAGCAGGCACGTACCCACCCGAATCGCCACGGCCGACACGAACGACCGGCATTCCGGAGAACGTTGCGATCCGAAGCGCTGCATCTACTGATGGCGCCATCGTTCCATAGGGAACCCCACCCTCCGCCACAAAGCCAGCGAGCGGAAAGAGCTCCAGGTTGCGGCGCAGCCTCGCCAGGATCTCGGGCTCGCTTTCGAGTGTGCCCGACGCGTCTTCAGCGAGGAAGCGCGCATGCTTGATGATGGAGACGAAGGGGATGGATTCCTCAATAAGATCACCGGACTCGTCGCGGACGGTCACCTCGATGGGGGTGGGCTTCGGACCCCGGACACCGCGGACCCGTCGCGGCAGTTCAGTCAAGCGTACGAGCGACCGATAGGTATGCCGCCGCACCGGCACGAAGCTCAGCACTGGTTCACCCGGCTCACCCGTGGAACCGACGATGCCGCCGTGGCCGCCGGTCGCCACGAAGCCGCCCGGGCGTGCGTCCGCCTTCTGCGCCTCACGAGCAGTGAACACCTGTTCTGACTGCAGGACGACAGCACCCACGCGATCATTACCGTCGTCGTCCGCCCATATCCCAGAGGTGATATAGCGGACGGCGTCTACAAGGTGGCGGTCACCACCGGCAGCAAGCACCCCGTGCGGCCAGTCGGCTGATGCACATCCGACGATCGGAATCCGAGTGTCGATTAACAGGCTCAGCCAGTAGGTCGTCTCTTCGATGAACGGGCTTCCCTCGAGCCAGAGCGCACCGCGATAGGGAGCAGCCGCCACAGCAGCCTGGACGCGGTTAGTTACCCGAGCCAACAGCGGCCGCGGGGGTTCCCGGCGCAACTGAGCCGGACGATACGGGAAGTAGTCTCGCCACAGCTCCTCTGGCGGGATATCGCCGTCGCCGACGTCTGTTCGCCGGGCCTCATCCAGGCCCTGGCGGTAGCCACCGGACGGCAGAACCCGCACGAAGTCGTAGTCAGCTTGGGCTCCGAGCAGGTTTCCCGTTCCCTTTTGGTCCACGCCGAGACGATCGATCTCCTCGAAGATCCTTGAAGCATCCGGATAGAACGGTTGCCGGCAGCGCGCGGCATCCCCTTCCGGCTCGGCGCAGTCGCCATCCCACGCGCGCCCATCCCGCTGCCGGGCCATGTAAGGCAGCGGAACAAGGCCGTCCTCCGGACGGAGTTCTATCTCGTACACAGCAACGTCGTCTGGACCCCGCCGCTCGTTGTGGAACGTGCCCGTGCCATCGATATATCCGTCCGGTGGCCCGTAGAGATCAGCGGCATCGGACTCCAGCGGGTGCGCGGAGAACTGCTCGACATAGATGGTCACTGGACGCGCCAGCCGCTGTGGCCGGAGCACATCATAGCGCAACGGCTTACCCCATGCGTCCGTCAGCAAGGGCAAACCGTACCGGCGTCGAGCCAGGTTGCTCGTGACAAGCGGTGCACTGTTGGCGATGGTCGCGGTAGGCCCGGCGAGAACGACCACACGCGGACGCTCGCCGCTGGTCATCGGGCAACGCATCCAGCGTCGACCACGAGAACATGGCCGTTGACCATGTCCGACGCGGTGGACGCCAAGAACAGCGCGGTCCCCTTTATTTCGTCCGGCGAGGCTCGGCGATGAGTGGGCACGAGCTGCAGGCTGGCACTGCGCAGCTGTTCTTTCACCGAGGGATCGATTGCCTTGTCACTGCCGATCGCAGTATCGAAGAACCCGGGCGCGATGGCGTTCACGTTGATGCCGTGTGGCGCCAACTCGAGCGCAAGTTCCCGAGTAAGGTTCACGACAGCGCCCTTTGATGCTGCATAGTCCGGTATCGGAACGCTGTCACTGCCGATTAATCCCCAGATTGAGGCAGTGAAAATGATCTTTCCTCGTTGCTGTTTGATCATGGCTCTCGCGGCGTGCTTCGCGGTAAGCATCGCGCCCGTAAGGTTTACCGCCAGCACCGTGCTCCATCGGCCGACATCGACCTGGTCGATGCGGTCGTAATAGCCCGAGATTCCCGCGTTGCAGAACACCACGTCGAGGCGACCGTGTGTCTCTACCGTGCTGGTCACCATCGCCTCGACGGCGGCTTCGTCGGTGACGTCGGTATGCAACGCCTCTGCCACACCTCCGCTGGCCATTATCAAGTCTGCCGTTTCCCTCGCACCTGCTTCATTGGCGTCGGCACACACGACGACACTTCCCGCCTCGGCAGCAGCCTCGGCCATCGCGCGGCCCAGCCCACTGGCGCCTCCGGTGACGATCGTCACCTGACCGGCGAGGGAAAACAGCTCCAGTGCCACCATCGCGGTCCTTTCCCTAGACGACGGCCAAGGCCTGGTATGCATCCCCCAAGTTGAGCCTTGTGGGGGGTGGAGAGTATACGTTAGCATGCATGCGTCCACGGTCAAGGACCTTGATCATTAGGTGGACTCGTAGTCAGCTTCGCTAGTCAGCTTCATTGGCGGCTTGGGGTCAGGATGGCGTCGCCTACACCGCCGGGAGGGGCAAGGTGATCATGTTGCGGACAGGAATCGAGCGTCTCTGGTGGAAGACCATCGGCATGGGTGTCGCATCCGCCCTACTGATCTCCGGTTGTGGTTCCGACGCACCCGAAGACGCGGACGACGACGTCGATGCCGCGGCTGAAGACACAGCCGAGGACGAGGTGTATGACCTCGAGATGCGGCTCAGTCCAAGCAATGTCGCGTTCGCCATAGCCCAGGACAAGGGGCTTTTCGACGGGATCAACCTCGAGTACTCACCAGTCGGGTACGACGAGAGCATCTCGCTGTTTGTGGCGGGCGATTCCCCCGTAGGACAGGAATCCGCCTGGGAGGCCGCGCGGCTTCGCTCGGAAGGCGAGGACATAGTCTTCTTCGGCCTACCGTCAGCCCTCTCGTTCTACAGCGGGCTCATCGTGCGGGCGGAAGACGCCGACACCTACCAGTCGTTGAGCGACCTGGAGGGCAAGAAGGTGGGGCACCCGGGCTTCGGTACCGGCACCTGGGCTGCCT
>CAZMXH010000381.1:0-3714 GCA_964570165.1 uncultured Actinomycetes bacterium | reverse complement strand
TCCGACTACCCCGTTGACGTGCCGCATCGCGGCGCGAACCTGCTCGTGCGCCGCGGCGGAGGAGTCCCAGAGCATCGGCCTGTAGTCGAGGTCGAGCACCGTAAGGCCGTAGCCCTCGCGGACCCGCAGCGCCTCCATCGTGGCGGTGCGGCTGGGCTCGGCGGACAGTCCCGTCACCGTCATCCAGAACACGCCCGCGGCGCGCACCGCGTCCGCGTCGATGTCCGCGGCGGTGATGGTCAAGTCGGGCGCGTTGTCCCGGTAGAAGTAGATGGGGAAGCGGTCCGGCGGGAACATCTCGCAGAACGCCAGTGACGTCTTCAGGCCGGGCCGCTCGAGCAGGAACCGGTCGTCGACGCCGTACTTGTGCAGTTCACGCCGTACGATGCGGCCGAACGGGTCGGCGCCCACGGCGGTGATGACCGCGCTGCGGCGACCGTGCCGGGATGCCGCGACGGCGACGTTGGTGGGGCTACCGCCCAGGTAGGTGCGGAAGGTCTCGACGCGCTCCAGCGGACCCTGCTGATCCGGATAGACGTCGACGCTCACCCGTCCTATCGTCAGCACCTCGAGCGGCGGATCAGTCATCGGCGCGAGCCTCCTTCGGCGGGTGGCTTGGCTAATGTCTTAACATACTGACGTACGCACGTGGTCGAGGGCGAGGGGGTACGGGTGCAGCAACGGATACCTCAGCTTGTGGTCGACCGGAACAGCCCTGTCCCCTTGTACTTCCAGGTGGCACAGCATCTGGAGAAGCTGATCGAGTCGGGAGAGTACCCACCGGGGACGCGGCTGGACAACGAGATCGTGCTGGCCGACCGGTTGGGACTATCCCGGCCGACGATGCGGCGCGCCATCGAGTACCTGGTGGATCGTGGCCTCCTGGTGCGGAAGCGCGGTGTCGGCACCCAGGTGGTCCAGCCTAAGGTCCGACGGCCGGTCGAACTGTCCAGCCTTTTCGACGACCTGGCGTCGTCGGGCAAGCAGCCTCGGACCGAGGTGCTCGGGTTCGGCGTCGAGGCACCGTCCGAGATCGTCGCCGAGGCGCTGGGGGTGTCGGTGGACAGCCGGGTGTACGCGATCGAGCGCCTGCGGTACACCGGCGAGGAGCCGTTGTCGATCATGCGGAACTGGCTCCCGCTGGGCATCGTCGACCTGGACGTCGGCATGCTCGAGGAGCACGGGCTGTACCAGGTGCTTCGCGGATCGGGGGTGACGCTGAAGATCGCCACGCAGACGATCGGAGGCAGGTCCGCGCGCGCGGCCGAGGCCCGGCTGCTGAGAGAGCGGCCTGGTGCTCCGCTGCTGACCATGACCCGCACGGCGTACGACGAGACGGGACGTGCCGTGGAGTACGGCTCCCACATCTACCGGGCGTCGCTGTACGCCTTCGAGTTGACGCTCACGAGCGGCTAGCCGGCGTCTGGGTCGCATAGCCTCTGAAGGAGGAGGTGACCGCGACGGAGGATGTCACGATGACCAGCGCTGAGAAGGATGTCCGGGTGGAGATGAGCCCGAAGAGGGTCCGGGCGTTTCTGGGCGGGCACGTCGTTTTCGACACGACGGCGGCTCGGTTGGTGTGGGAGGTGCCCTACTACCCGCAGTACTACGTGCCGCGGAACGACGTAAGGGCCGCGATGGTGCCGACGGGGAGGACGAAGACGTCTCGCAGCCGCGGCGTCGGCAGGCTGCACACGGTCGAGGTTCCGGGGTGCGAGGCCGTGGAGGCCGCCACCACCTACGACGAGTCGCCCATCCCTGAACTGCACGGCCTGGTCCGCTTCAAGTGGGACGCGATGGACGCCTGGTTCGAGGAGGACCAGGAGGTTTACACCCATCCCCGCAGCCCGTACACCCGCGTGGACATCCTGCCGTCCAGCCGCCACGTCACGGTCGAGGCGGGCGGCGTGCGGGTCGCCGAGTCGACGCAGCCCCTCGTGCTGTTCGAGACCGGCCTGCCGCCGCGGTTCTACCTGCCGAAGGTGGACGTGCGCGTCGACCTGCTCATCCCGTCCGACCGGGTGACGCATTGCCCCTATAAGGGGCGCGCGGAGCACTGGTCGATCGACACCGGCGAGCAGGTGTTCGAGAACGCGGCCTGGTCGTACCGCTACCCGCTGCCCGAGTCGGTCGCCATCGCGGGCCTGATGAGCTTCTATCCTTCCCAGGTGGACGTGATCGTCGACGGTGTGACACTGCCGAGCCGCTGAGACCCGCGGGTGTCAGCGAGCGTGCCGGCCGGACACCGCGGTCCTGCGTGGCGAGCCGGCGCGGCGTGCGAGCAGCAGGGTGACCGCGATGGCGGCGACGCCGAGCAGGAACAGCAGGCTGACCGTCCCCACGTTGTCGCCGGGTGCGAGCAGGTGGCGGTCGGCATCCTGCCACGGCCACAGCGCGCGCGCCGCTCCGGCCATGACTCCTGTCAGCACCGCGAGCGTCGGGTACCGCCGGTGTTCCAGGAGCCACTGCAGCACCTTGACGAACGACGCCAGCCCGGCCACCATGCCGGTGAAGAACCAGGCGAGATAGCCGAGGTCGCGGGTGTTCAGCGCCGACAGCGTCGGCTCGTACAGACCGACGGTAAGCAGCATGAACGCCCCGGACACGCCCGGTAGCACGAGCGCCGCGACGGCCACTGCGGCGGCCAGCACGATGACCGCCGGTGTGGGGGTCACCTCCGTCGGTGGGACACCGGTCAGGAGGAAGGCCGCGACCGCGGCGAGCGCGGCGGCGGCCACGTAGGAGACCTGCCAGTGCCTGCCGACCATCGACACGGGGACGTACACCGCGGCCACGACGAGCCCGAGGAACAGCCCGCGCGCCGGCTCCGGATGGTTGCGGACGAAGTTCTCGACCACTCGAGCGATGACCAGCAGCGCGGCGAGCATGCCTGCCGCGAGGGGAACCACGGTCGCCCAGTCGGCCTGTCGGAACTCCGCCCGGGCCCGATCCAGACCGCGCCCGCGTGGCAGGTCGAACAGCCCACGGCGCAGCCCGCTGAGGACATGCCCGGCCGAGGTGATGATCGTCTCGTAGACGCCGACGATAAGGGCGACCGTCCCGCCGCTCACGCCTGGAACGACCTCGACGGTTCCGATCAGGGCGCCGCGGACGGCGTCCGTGGCGGCGCGCCGCTGCCAGGATGGGCTCATCTGACCCCTGCTGTGCTGTGAGGGACGGTGAGGGAGGTGGTGGGCAGTCACCTTAGTGGACGCTGCCGACCGCCCTGTCAACGGCTGATACGCGCCGCCGGTTTTAGAAGCATGTGAACATACAGTAGCTAGACTGAACCGTCCCCGGGCAGTCGATGCAGAAAGGCGCCCAGCGTGCCCACATCCGCCGCGGCTCGCGAGGAGTTGCTGCGCTTCGTCGAACGGTTCGCGATCATCCTGGAGGAGAACGGAGTGCCCAGGATGGCCGGGCGGGTGTTCGCGTACGCGTTGGTCGACGACGCGGACCGGTATACGGCCCGTGACCTCGCCGAAGGGCTCCGGGTCAGCCCTGCGGCGATCTCGGGCGCGGTGCGCTGGCTGGTCCAGACGGGGATGCTAGGCAAGGAGCGGGAGCCTGGTTCCAGGGCGGATACCTACCGGGTCTACGACGACGATGTGTGGGGCGCGATCACGCGGCAGCGGATACCGATCCTGGATCGGTGGATCGAGGCCCTGGACGAAGGGCTGGAGCACCTGGACCCTGACAGCCGCGGCTGGCGCC
>CAZMXH010000380.1:3395-3735 GCA_964570165.1 uncultured Actinomycetes bacterium | reverse complement strand
CTCTCGCCTAAGCCGAGAGTAAGCAAGGCTCCATCACGGATGTAGAAATCGGCGAGGGCACCGCGCAACACAGTTAGCGCCCACAGCGGCCCGTTCTGCAGGGAATCAAGAGACTTCATGGTCTGCAAGGCTACTGAATAGTCTGGTCACAAGCCGCTCCGAGGACGTTGGTGTTCCCGGTCCTCTGTCGTCTCGCCGTGGCCCGGCTCTCCAAGTGTCAAACCAAACCCCCACCGTGAACGCTCATCACTCTGTTTAGGCTGGCACGACCCGCACGCGTGAGAGAGAGCTGCGTTCACCTCACGTCTCGAGGAAACGCCGCACGAGGAGCAGGTTCCCC
>CAZMXH010000380.1:0-3385 GCA_964570165.1 uncultured Actinomycetes bacterium | reverse complement strand
CTCGCTGGAATCCAGCGATGGCGCAGACCTCACGTGGACTTCGCGCAACCGTGCTGTTCCGCTGCACAGTCAACTGGCGACCTTACGTCACGGTGTGGGGCTGAGGCGCAAGAGCTTCCATAGTCGGTCTTCCGCTAAGGTAGTCCAATCCGCCTAGAATCCCCCTTGGCGGACTCTGCTCCCTGCGGCGTTGCTTGCGCCTCTCCACGGGACGTAAACCGGGCATCGAAAGGACCAAGGCAGGTATGGCGGCCGACCTCGGTAACCCGATCATCAACTCGCCGTACGAGCCGCCTGAGGCGCGCTTCGAGATCGGACATTCCGGCCCGACCGGTCGGGTGCTGCCCGGCCGGCGCCCGAGTGAGTCATACATCCCGGTACCCACGTCGCGGAAGGGTCGGCGGGCAGACCAGCAGGAGAAACTCGATTTCGACATCACCGGTGCGCGGCGGGAAGAGAACACGCTGATCAACGACATCCGCCGCGAGGTCGAACGGTGGCGGGTCAACAACTGGAACGGCGTCACCCCGTACACGCGGAAGCTGCTGGCTCACTGGTCCGCCGGTCCACATCGGGACGACCCGGTGTTCTTTTGCCAGCGCGAAGCTGCCGAGACGTCGATCTTCCTCGCTGAGGTTGCCGGTCGGCACGGTACGGCGGACTACCGGCGCCGCTTGGAACCGGAGAACGAATTGCACAACGACGGTCTGCCCCGTATCGGACTGAAGATGGCTACCGGCACGGGCAAGACCGTCGTCATGGCCATGCTCATTGCCTGGCAGACGATCAACAAGGTCATGGCGCCCAACGACGCCCGGTTCACCAAGCGGTTCCTCGTCGTCACCCCTGGGATCACGATCCGCGACCGGCTCGGCGTGCTGCACCCCGAGCGAGACGACAACTACTACCGCGAGCGTGACCTCATTCCGCCAGACCTGTGGGAGCCTCTCCTTCAGGCACAGGTCGAGATCATCAACTACCACGCGTTCCTGCCCCGCGATGCCAAGGAGATCCACGGAGTCTCGGCGAACACGCGGAAGCTGCTCCGCGACCCCAACAAGACGGAGTCCGATGCCGATGCTTTTCGCGAGACACCGGAGATGGTTGCGGACAGGATCATGCGTTCCTTCGGCCCTGGCAAGAACGAGATCGTCGTCCTCAACGACGAGGCGCATCACTGCTACCAGGACAAGCTCCTCGACTCCGACAGCGATGTGGACCGCGAGGACATGGAAAGGAATCGGGATGCGCGGGTATGGTTCCGTGGCCTGTGCGACCTGAGGCGACGCGCCGGCGTCAAGGCTGTATACGACTTGTCGGCCACGCCGTATTACCTTGCAGAGGCCGCACCGTCGTGTCGTTGAAAGTGTGACCAGTTGATCTTCTTGCGGGGGCCCTAGCCGCCGCTCCGGGCCATGTGGCGGGCGGCGCGGAGGCCGAAGACGGTGGCGGGCCCGATGGTGGAGCCGGGGCCGGGGTAGGTACGTCCCATGACCGACGCGGAGTTGTTGCCCGCCGAGTACAGCCCGTCGATGACCGTGCCGTCGTCGCGCAGGGCGCGGGCGTCGGCGTCGGTGACCACGCCGCCCTTGGTGCCCAGGTCGCCGATGACCACCTTGAACGCGGTGAACGGGCCCTTCTCCAGCGGGCCCAGGCACGGATTCGGCTTCACGGTGGGGTCGCCGTAGTAGC
The DNA here is from genome assembly GCA_964570165.1 of uncultured Actinomycetes bacterium. GTDB lineage: Bacteria > Actinomycetota > Actinomycetes > Jiangellales > Jiangellaceae > JBMCTR01. Next base: position 1,693 of record CAZMXH010000380.1, on the reverse strand, counting down.
GGTCGTAGGCGGAGTTGCCACGGCCGAAGTCGGCGTCCACACCCGCGCGAGCGAACCCGTTGAACCGGTCGACCGTCGCCTGCAGCCGCGCCGGGTCGATGCCGATCTTGCCGGCAAGCTCGCCCAGCGTCCTGGCCTTGACCATGATCCCGGTCTGGCGCATTGCCCTGTTGTTCTTCGGGTCGATGGCGAACGTGCGCAGGTAGCGGCGGGCATGCCGTACATCGCTGATCAGCCAGTACGGCCCGTCCTTGTCGTGCTCCAGCATCCGGTGGCCCAGGTCGACGTACGACTCGGACTCGTTGGCGAACCGGTCTCCCCGCGCGTCCACCATGATCGAATACGGCAGCGACCGCTCAGCCACGATAAACGCCGGGTCATAGCCCGGTGCCGGCGCCACCGAGGCGCCCCACCACGCGTCGTTCATCAACTCCACAGACGCACCGACCCGCTGGGCGATCTCGATCGGACCGCCCACGTTGCCAGGGTTGCCGGACGGGTACCCGTCGATGCCGTGGTACTTGCGCCGCCACTCGGTGTTGTGCTCGAAGCCGCCGCCGGCGAGCATGACGCCGCGGTTGGCACGAACCGTCACTGGCCGGCCGTCCCGTCTGGCCCGCACGCCGACCACCCGGCCGTCCTCGACGATCAGATCCTCAATCGGCGCGTTCAGCCACAGCGGTGTCCCCTGCTGCTGCACCACCACGTTGAGGAACGAGGCGGCCAGTCCGCCTCCCATACCGACCAGGCGCTTGCCGCGTACGACGCCGCCGACCGTGCGGAAGACGAACTCGGCGCCCCGCGCGAACCCGCCTGGAGTCGACCAGGCACGCGCCATCAGCCACACGTCATCGGTCTTGGCCGGTATGGGCAGGACCGCTCGGCAGGACTCCCACCACTCGCCGATCTGCTTGGTGTCGAACGGGACCACCTCGATGGCGCGGCCGATCTTTCCGCCGGGAAGCTCCGGGTAGTAGTCCGGGTACTCCGCCGCGCGGTCGAACCTCATGCCGTACTTCTCGGCCGTGGTGACCAGGTCCGCGACCCCGTCGACGAAGGCCTCCTTGCGCTCCCGGGAGGTGGCGCGGCCCTCATCGCCGACCGTGGCATCTAGATATGTCAGCGCCTCATCGCGTGAATCAGCCACACCGTCCCGCTGCATCAACGGATTGTTCGGCAGCCACATGCCGCCGCCGGACATCGCCGTACTGCCGCCGAACTTGTCCGTCGCCTCCAGCATGAGGACGCTCAGGCCCTCGTCGGCGGCGCCCATGGCCGTGGCGAACCCGGCGCCACCGGAACCGACCACGACGACGTCGTAGCTGTGATCAAAGGGCTGGGTGGTGGGTTCGGACATCGGGTGCTCCTCTTCGCGTACCGGACACTGTTGTCCGGATGCGTATGCTGCCAGCATGCACGCCCAGCCGCGCCAAGGCAACCGGGGTCCGGCAGCGGCTGCCGGCAACCGCAGCGCGATCCTCGAAGCGGCGCGCCGGCTGTTCGCGGAACGCGGCTACCACGTCCCTCTCAGCACGATCGCCCGCGAGGCCGCCGTGGGGCAGGGAGTGCTGTACCGGCACTTCCCGACGAGGCTCGATCTCGCTTTCGCCGTCTTCGAAGAGAACTTCGCCGAACTCGAGACCATCGCCGCCGAGCCGGACGCGGGCGCAGTCGGACGGCTGTGGGCCCGGCT
>CAZMXH010000379.1:0-3747 GCA_964570165.1 uncultured Actinomycetes bacterium | reverse complement strand
AGCTCCTCTGCGGTCGTCCAGGTGCATTCTCGCGGGCCTTTACACGTACATCGGTAGCCGATACCACTGTAGGACGAAGCGCTCCAGTATCCACGCGATGTGGAGACCGTTGCGCAAGAACTGCACACAGCCACCAGAGGTTTGCCTTTGTCGGACGAACCCGGGCAGCAGCAACGTGGCTCAGAACGGCTCGGACATTGCCTCGAATCGGAGGCTGTGTCGAAGTATGTTTATGGGAGAAGGCTGACTATCATCCTCGGGCGATACACCGCCTTGAGGGCCACTCCTGTCCGAAGCCGACATAGTTGATCATGTTGAGTGGCCTTCACATTGGCACTTATCTGTCGAAGAGATTCAGGCATCTCATTAACAACAATTTCGCCGGGCAGACACTTGGAAAAGAGAGGCGATGCACGTGATGCCGATGCAAAGTGATCTAGAACTGAGCAATATCGCTAGAGCGAAGATGCTGACGTATCTCTCACTAGCGGCAGTAATGTCTGCGGCCATAGCCGAAACCTAGCCAGGTCACGGGCGCGTAGCCGCAGGGCAGCCAGGCCGCGGTGTCAACCAATGTGTCCAGTTCAGCGTCATCATTAGGCAGGATGTTGCTATGACATCCGGGACCTAGGGCGGACGCGTGAAGCACACAGCGGATGCAGCGAGGATGGTCACGCTCGCCGTGCTCACCGCACTGCTCGCTGGCGCATGCGGAGACAGCGCGAAGGTAGCCGCACCGCAGCGCAGCCCGGCCATCGTCCACTCCGCCAGCCCGACGGCGACGCCGGAGCCCAGCCCATCACCGTCGCCGGAACCCGCGCCGACGCACGAACCCAGCCCGACACCCGAACCGTCCCCGCCAGCCGCCCCAGACCCCACCCGCGCGCCTTCCCCGGTTCCAGAGCCCCCATCCGAGCCATCGTTCCCGGCGGAACTCGCGGGCCAGGACATCGAGGTGATCCCGACCGGCGAGCGGATCGTCGCGCTGACCTTCGACGCCGGAGCCAACGCGGCGGCCGTGCCCTCGATCCTCCGCACCTTGGAGCAGGAGGGCATCACCAGCACGTTCTTCCTCACCGGCAACTTCGTCCGCAACTTCCCGGACGAAACCCGCGCGATCGTGGCTGCCGGACACCGGTTGGGCAACCACTCGGTGAGCCACCCGGCCTTCACCGGGCTTACCCCCGCTGAGCTGCGCACAGAAGTACTCGACGCCCAGCGCGCGATCAGGGACGTCGCCGGCGCCGACCCCCGGCCGTTCTTCCGCTTCCCGCTCGGTGACCGCAACGCGGAGACGATCGCCGCGGTCAACGACCTCGGTTATGTCGCGGTGCGCTGGACCGTGGACACGCTCGGCTGGCAAGGCACCAGCGGGGGGCGCAGTGCCGCCGAGGTCACGAAGCGGGTGCTAGACACCGCACGGCCCGGTCAGATCGTGCTGATGCACATCGGTTCCCACCCGACCGACGGGTCCACGCTGGACGCCGACGCCCTGCCGGGCATCATCCAAGGCCTCCGCGAGCGCGGCTACGCGTTCGTCACCCTCGACGTCCTACTGTGACGGTGGATAACAATTAGCATCCGTTAACCCAATAACGGATGCTAAGCTCGAGCCATGGCATCGGATCCGACGTGGCCGCCCGTCCAGTGGGAGGAGTACGAGTGGCGCCCTTCCATCCCTCCCAGCCTCGTCTCGCGTTCGGTGCGGGAGCGCCACTCCGGGCCCTACCGCGCGGCGATCACCCCACGCATTGCCGATATCGACGTTCGGTTGCCCACGTCCGTTCTGGCCGCGGCCGATGAGGCCACGTCGGAGATCGCGCGGTTCGACGCGGAGCTTGGCCAGGAGATCACACACTTCGGTGCCCTGCTACTTCGCTCCGAATCGGCTTCTTCTTCCCAGATCGAGAACCTCACTGCGGGAGCCCGTGCCATCGCGCTTGCCGAGATCGGCGAGGGCAGGACGGCGAATGCCGTTCAGATCGTCGCCAATGTCGAGGCCATGAACGCCGCCGTCGAGCTAGCCGACCGGCTCGACGGCGACACGATCCTCGCCATGCAGGCGGCGCTGATGTCTCATGACGGTGACGCCGCAGGCAGGTGGCGCTCCGAGCAAGTCTGGATCGGCGGCACCGGCTACGGCCCGCACCAGGCGGACTTCATCCCGCCACACCACCGGCACGTTGAGGCGGCCATCCGTGATCTCGTCAGCTTTGTCAACCGCAACGACGTACCTGTGCTCGCCCATGCCGCCCTGGCCCACGCGCAGTTCGAGACGATCCATCCGTTCGTCGACGGGAACGGGCGGACCGGACGGGCGCTCATCCACGCGATGCTCCGCGGGAAGGGCCTGACCCAGCACGTCACGGTGCCGGTGTCCGCGGGCCTGCTCATGGACACGGACGCCTACTTCGACGCCCTCACCGCGTACCGCCGGGGCGACCCTGGCCCGATAGTCGCGAGGCTGTCGGACGCCTCGATCATGGCGGTTGCGAACGGTCGCCAGCTCGTCGCGGACCTTCGGGACATCCGTCGCCGCTGGCAGGACGCGGTGACCGCGCGCCGCGATGCCGTCGTGTGGCGCCTCGCCGACCTGCTTCTGCAGCAGCCGGTCATCGACGCATCTATCGTCCAGGACAGGCTGGACGCAACGTCCGCCAACGCCCACCGGGCGATCCGCCAGCTTCAGGACGCGGGCATCATCACCGAGTTCTCCGGCCGCAAGCGCCGACGCCTGTGGCAGGCGCAAGAAGTCCTGTCCGCCCTCGACGACTTCGCCGCCCGCGCAGTCCGGCGCCGCCCTCGCCGCCTCGGCCGGTAGGCGTCTCCGGCGGGGCCAGCAGCGGCGCCTCACATTCACCAAGGCTGCATCGTCGTACCACTGCGACGACACCACAGCATCCTGGGATGGGAGAAAAGCCGATCATGGAACCCGTGAGGGCCGCCATCATCTACTACAGCGCCACCGGCAACGTGCATGCCCTCGCACAGGCCGTCGCCGAAGGCGCGGAGAAGGCCGGCGCAGACGTGAGATTGCGCAAGGTTCCCGAACTGGCCCCACCAGAGACGATCAACGCGTTGCCGGCCTGGCGCCAGCACATCGAGGACACCGCCGATATCGCCGAGGCCACTTCCGACGACCTGGACTGGGCAGACGCGGTGCTGTTCGGCACCCCGACCCGATTCGGCACCCTCGCCGGCCAGGCCAAGGCGTTCATCGACACCGCCGGCGCTCCGTTGTGGCGGCTGGTCGACGTGGCGGACGGCGTGGACGACGCGGTGGTCGACGGCCTTGAGGCGGCGTTGAGCGCGGCCGGGCTGCTGGACGCGTGGGTGACGCCGGACGGCCGGATCGACCTCGGCCCCGACACCGCCGACGTCCAGCTCACCGCCCGACCGGCCGACGGGCCCACCTTGGGCGACTACCTGAGGCCAGTCGGCGGGACGGAGGCCGGCGTGCGGCCGTCGGTGGTCGCCGCTGTCCTCGCCTCCGTGCCGGCGCTCGCGTCCGTGCTCGACCAGCCGGCCGACGACGGCCCCGAGGTCGCGGTCGCCGTCGACGGCAGCTACCGGCTCGGCAGCGCGGTCGGCCGCGGCCCGGCCGGCGCGGCGACGCTGTTGGGCGCGGTCGCCCGCGAACGGCACCGTTTGGCCCGCTTGGCCGAGATCGACGCGGCCATCGCCGACGTCGACCGCCGGCTCGCCGCGCTGGATCGGGACGAGGCTGCGCTCGATCGGCGCCAGGCC
>CAZMXH010000378.1:0-3759 GCA_964570165.1 uncultured Actinomycetes bacterium | reverse complement strand
CGCGGCGTCCGGCGCCGGCTGGCGACCGCGCCCCCCGGCGGCCCACGAGTGCGGGAGCGGGAGCACCACCGCGGCGCCACCGTGACGCTGGCCGCCGGCCCCGGAGCGGCGCTGGGCGCCGCGGCCGGTGCCGCCCTGGCGCGAGGTACGGCGCCGCGGGCCCGCAGCGCGAGCGTGCTCGCGGCGACCGCTGCGGCCGGCGCGGGGCTCTACGACGACCTGGCGGGCGGCTCGGACAACAAAGGGCTGCGCGGTCATCTGACCGCGCTCGGACGCGGTGAGATCACCAGCGGGACGGTGAAGCTCGGTGTGATCGGCGCGGCCGGGCTGACGAGCGCCGCGATGGTGAGCGATCGCGCCTTCGACGCTCTGGTCGGCGGTGCTGCGGTCGCCGGCCACGCCAACCTGCTCAACTTGCTCGACCTGCGCCCCGGGCGGGCGATCAAGGTGGCGCTGCTGCACGCACCGGCAGTGCTTCGCGGCCCCGCAGCGGCGCCGGCAGCGGCTGCCCTCGGGGCGGCTGCCGCCCTGCTGCCAGACGATCTGGCCGAGCGGACCATGCTCGGCGACGCCGGAGCGAACGCGCTCGGCGCTGTGCTGGGGCTCGCCATGGTGGCCCGGGAGGGCCGCGTCGCCAGGCTCGTGCACCTCGCCGTGGTCGCCGGGCTGACCCTGGCGAGCGAGAGGGTGAGCTTAACCGACGTGATCCAGCGCACGCCCCTGCTGCGGGAACTGGACGAGCTCGGCCGCCTGCCGCGGTGAGCGGCCGACGGGTGGCCGGGAGCACGCGGTGAACGCCCGTCGGGTCGCGTCGGGAGCCGCGGCCGGCATCGCGGGCGGTGCCGCGCTGATCGCGGTGATCAGCGTGCTCGCCCGCGTGGTGGGGTTCGGGCGCCAGCTGGTCTTCCAGGGGACGGTCAGCGAGACCGCGCTCGGCTCCGTGTACCAGACGGCCAACGCGCTACCGAATGTCGCCTTCGAGATCGTCGCGGGAGGCGCCCTGGCCAGCGTCGTCGTGCCGTTGCTGGCCGCCGCGGCCACGCGCGGGGATACCGTGCACGTACGGCAGACGGCGTCCGCGCTGCTGGGCTGGACGCTCGCGCTGCTCGTCCCGGTGGCGCTGATCGGCGTGATCGTCGCCGGACCGGTGATGGAGCTGATGCTGCGCGGTGAGGGCGGGAGTCTCGGTGTCGAGGTCGGCCGCCGGATGCTGCTGATCTTTCTGCCGCAGATCCCGCTGTACGGCGTGGCGGTCGTCACCGCTGGGACCCTGCAGGCGCACCGCCGCTTCCTGGCGGCCGCGCTCGCACCCGTGATGTCCAGCCTCGTCGTGGCCGCTGCCTTTCTGGCGTTCGAAGCCACTTTCAGCGGCGACCGGGACGACCTGGGAACGATCCGCCCGCAGGACGAGTGGATCCTGGCGGGCGGCACGACGCTCGGCGTGCTGGCCCTGGCGCTGACCACCCTGCTCCCGGTGCTCGCCCGAGTCACGAGCCTCGTGCCGACGCTGCGGTTCCCGGAGGGGTTGGCGGTGCGGGCGCGCCGGCTGGCGCTGGCCGGGCTGGCGACGCTCGTCGGACAGCAGGTCGCCTACGTGGTGGCCATGGCCATGGCGAACCAGCACGCCCCGCAGGGCGGCTGGGTGACATACGTCAACAGCTGGATGGTTTACCTGCTGCCGTACGCGGTGCTCGCCGTACCTATCGCGACGGCGAGCTTTCCGCGGCTGTCGCAGCACGCCGAGCAGGCGCCGGCCGACTACGCGCGCACGCTGGCAAGATCCACGCGGGCGGTGCTGGCTGTGTCTGTCGGGGGAGCGGCGATGCTCGTCGCCGCGGCGTGGCCGATCGCCAGGTTCTTCGAGTTGCTCAGCCGGGCGGACGCGCCTGCCGACCGGATGGCATGGGCGCTGGTCGCGTTCGCGCCCGCGGTCGTCGGGCACGGCCTGGTGGCGCACCTGGGCCGCGCGCTGTACGCGCGCGGTCGCGGACGAGCGGCAGCGACGGCGATCGTCTCGGGCTGGCTGCTCGCCGCCGCGCTCGCGCTGACGCTGGCCGGCGCGGTCCCGCCCGAGCGCGTCGTCGCCTGGCTCGGGCTCTCGCACGCCCTCGGCATGACCGTGGCGGGAGCCCTGCTGGTCCGCGCGGTGCTCGCCGACTCCGGGCGGCCGGGCCTCAGTGGAGTGCCGCGGGTGTTCGGCAGCGCCCTCGCAGGAGGTGCGCTCGGTGCCGGCGCGGGGTGGGCGGTGGCGGCCGCGGTGCCGCCCGACGGCCCGGTCGCGGTGGTCGCTGCGGGCGTGCTAGCGGCCGTTGTGACCGCCGCCATCCTGCTGGCGGCGCTGTGGTTCGGCGCCCGCGACGACGTCGCGCTCGTGCGCCGGCGAGGGCGTCGAGGCGGCCGGTCATGAAGGTCACGATCGTGCTTGCGACGAGCACGGGAGGCGTCGGCACCCATGTGTTGTCCCTGGTGCGGCGGCTGCCGGCGATGGGGATCGAAGTGGCGGTCGCCGGGCCGCCGGCCACAGACCAGCGGTTCGGCTTTTCGGATGCGGGTGCGGCGTTCGTCCCCGTCGCCATCCCGAACCGGCCACGGCCGATCCGCGACCTGTCCGTCATGCGGTCGCTGCGGGCGGCCACCGCGGGCAGTGACGTCGTCCACGCGCACGGCCTGCGGGCAGCGATCCTGACCGGGCTCGCTCTCGGCCGTCGGCGCCGGATGCCGCTGGTAGCGACCTGGCACAACGCCGTGCTGGCGACGGGTGCAGAGCGCCGCGTCCTGGCGGCGCTGGAGCGGCTGGCCGCCCGGCGGGCCGACGTGACCCTTGGCGCGTCGTCGGACCTGGTTCTGCGGGCCCGCCAGCTAGGCAGCCGGGACGCCCGGCTGTGCCCCGTGGCCGCGCCGCGGATGCCGCCGCCCGCTCGCAGCCGGGCCGAGGTGCGCGCCGAGCTTGGCGCCGGTGACGAGCGTCCCGTCATCCTCGCGGTCGGGCGCCTGGCGCCGCAGAAGGACTACGACACCCTGCTCGCGGCCGCCGAGGTGTGGGCGCGGCGCTCCCCCCGCCCGCTGGTCGCGGTGGCTGGGGACGGGCCGGATCGGGACCGGCTGCAACAGCGGATCGACGAGTCCGACCTGCCCGTCCGGCTGCTCGGCAGCCGGCAGGACCTGCCCGACCTGCTGGCGGCGACCGACGCCTACGTGCTCACCTCCCGGTGGGAGGCACGGGCGCTCGTCGTCCAGGAGGCGATGGCCGCCGGCGTGCCGGTGGTGGCCACGGCGGTCGGCGGCATTCCTGAGCTGACGGGGGACGCGGCATGGCTCGTCCCACCCGGCGACGCCGACCGGCTGGCGGCACGCGTGGGCGAACTGCTCGACGACGCGCGGCTGCGCGCTGAGCTCGCGGATCGGGGCCGCGCCCGCGCGAGCTCCTGGCCGGACGAGGACGAGTCGGCGCGGCAGGTCGTAGGCGTGTACCGCGAGCTTGCAGGGCACAACTGATAGCCTGAAGTCCCGTGGTTCATCAGCCGCCTTCTCAGACCACGGGAGCCCCCGTGCCGCGCCCGACAACCCACCTGTTCGTGACCGGGGGCGTCGCCTCGTCGCTCGGCAAGGGCTTGAGCGCCTCCAGCCTCGGCATGCTGCTCACCGCCCGCGGCCTGCGGGTCACGATGCAGAAGCTCGACCCGTACCTCAACGTCGACCCGGGAACGATGAACCCGTTCCAGCACGGTGAGGTCTTCGTCACCGAGGACGGCGCCGAGA
>CAZMXH010000377.1:0-3760 GCA_964570165.1 uncultured Actinomycetes bacterium | reverse complement strand
AGCGGAACCTCGATGATCGAGATCTTGTCATGTGGCGGCTGGCAGTTGGGGAACGCCGGGTTCGGGCTGTACGAGGAGACGTACAGGTAGACCACGTCTCCGTCGTCGTCTGGAACGAGCGTGTGGGTGTGAGACCCGCAGTCGGTCCGCACCGCCGCAACTTGCTGCGGGTTGTTGACGTCGCTGATGTCGATGACACGGACGCCTTCCCAGGCGTTCGGATTGAGCGCATTGGAGGGCGAACTCTCGCAACTGGCGTCCGTCCGGGGAGCGTCGACCGACATGAACACGAGCGATCCGTCCTCGGTGACGGTGGGGTCGCCCTGCCCGCCGGGACACGAAAACTGGCTAATGAGTTCCTTCTTCTTCGGATGCTTAATGTCGTAGACGTTGATGCCGCCGTAGCTGCCCTGGATTGCGTAGTTGCCCCAGAACGCGAGGTCGCTGTGGAAGAAGCCGTCGTTGACGCCCTGCGTCGGGATGTTCGTCACATGCTGGATGTTCGGGCTGTGCGATATCTCGTCCGGTTCGAGTTCGTCGCTCTGCGCGGCTGATGGGCCGGCTAATACGAGTGACGCGACGACCATGGCGCCGGTAAGCGCGGCCGCCTGCAGTCCGCGGCGCGATCCGCGTCTGAAAATGGGGATTTGCATGGCGAAGCCTCCTGTCAACATGTGACATAGTCCCTGCAGGCAATGTAGCTTCGTGTAACAACCCACTCAATACGTCAAATGTAGGAACTGACTCCGCCGCCGAACCGGATGTGTGTGCTCAGCATGACTCTGACGGATGAATAATCCACCTGACAGAGACCGAGCAATCCAGTGGCGCGTCCGGTAAGCAACACGATCACGAATCTCTACGCCGCCCGGCGCCGCGCGATTTGCTGACCTCTTTGCTGGCCTGGTGCGGGCACGCCCGCCGACGGCTAGCCGGCGGGTGGGCGGAGGAGCGTGTCGATGTGTCCAGGGTCGAGGACATGGTCGATGACCTCGACAGCAGCCCCGACGACACCGGCCCGGTCGCGGACCTGAGTCTGGACGATGCGCAGGTGCTTCGTCGCCAGCGGCAGCGAGCGACGGTAGACGACCTCCCGCACACCCGCGAGCAGCCCTTCGCCGGCCTCGGCCAGGGGGCCGCCGATGACGATGACCGACGGGTTCAGAAGGCTGACCACGGATGCCAGCACCTCGCCGATCGTGCGGCCGGCGTCGCGGACGAGCCGGATCGCCTCTGTCGATCCGGCCTTGACCAGCCGCACCACATCGGCGCTGGAGTGCGCCTCGATGCCGATCGCGCGAAGCTTCGTCGCGACCGCGTCACCGCTGGCCACGGCCTCCAGGCAGCCGATGTTGCCGCAGTGGCAGACAGCCTGCTCGTCGTGCGGGATGTTCAGGTGCCCGAGATCGCCGGCCGAGCCCTGGGTGCCGCGACGGAGCGCGCCGTCGATGATGATGCCGCTGCCGATGCCGTGGGCGACCTTGACGAAGACCAGGTTGTCGACGTCAGGGTAGATGCTGAAGTGCTCACCGAGCGCCATGATGTTCACGTCGTTGTCGACGACCGTGACCCGGCCGAACTCGTTCTCGAGGTAGCCCGTCACGTCGAACCCGTCCCACCCCGGCATGATCGGCGGGCTGACCGGCCGGCCAGTGGCGTGCTCGACCGGTCCGGGGAGCCCGACCCCGACGCCGGCGAGGTCGGTAGGCGCCCGCCCTGCCTCGGTTATCAGGCGGCGGCCGTGCTCGGTCACCCAGGCCAGCACCGGCTCAGGGCCGAGGGCGACGTCGAGGTCGTCGCGACGGTCGGCGAGCACCGTAGCTCCGAGATCCGTGACCGCGAGGTGGACATGTGTGGCGCCGATGTCGGCTGCCAGCACGATCCGGGCGGAGGGGTTGAATGCGAACTGGGCGGGCGGGCGTCCCCCGGTCGACCGGGCCTCGCCGGCCGGTCCGATGAGATCGCTGTTGAGCAGCGCGTCGACTCGTTGCGCCACGGTCGACCGGGCCAGGCCCGTGACCGCGGCGATCTCTGACCGGGTGCGGGGCACGCCGTCCCGCAGCATCCGCAGCAGGCCCGCGGCACCGGAGGACAACGAGGCGGGTATGGCACCATCCCGGGCTACCGCCGCCCCGACACCGGGCCTATCTGACGTCGTCCGCACGCCATGCACCATGGACACTAGTGAAACACACCGACTAGTTGATGCCTGAACGACACATGAAGATAACAGCCATACAACTTTTGCTTGACCTACGGCGAAAGTATCCCTAGTTTCTCCGCCATGGGTGCGGGCGAGATGACATCGGCATCCGTCAGCGGCGCAGGACACGGCCGAACTGCCGGCTACCGTGCGGGCATCCTGGGCGCTGGGTTCATGGGGCGGGTACACGCGCACGCGATTCGGGCGTCTGGCGGGCGGGTGGTGAGCGTTGTGGCGTCCACCCCTGAGCGCTCGCGTCAAGCGGCGGCGGAGTTCGCTGCGGAGCGTGTCGTTACCGACGCGATGGCTCTGGTGGAGACCGACGACGTGGACGTCATTCACGTGTGCACGCCGAACAGTCTCCACGACCCGCAGGTCAAGGCCGCGCTTGCGGCTGGCAAGCACGTCGTGTGCGAAAAGCCGCTGGCGACGAGCGCAGCAGGGGCCGCCGCCCTCGAAGGCGCTGCTGCGCAGGCGGGCCGCGTGGCGACGGTGCCCTTCGTCTACCGGTTCCATCCGATGGTGCGCGAGGCGAGAGAGCGCGTCCGTCGCGGCGATCTCGGCCGGCTGAGCCTCGCGCACGGCAGTTACCTGCAGGACTGGCTGCTTCTGCCCAGCGACGACAACTGGCGGGTCGATCCCTCCCTCGGCGGGCCCAGCCGGGCGTTCGCGGACATTGGTTCGCACTGGGGCGACCTGCTCGAGTTCGTCACCGGTGACCGAATCGCCCGGCTGTCCGCGCAGTCAGCCACGGTGAACCAGGACCGGGCGGGGCGCCCCGTATCCACAGAGGACGCCGTCACGATGCAGTTCACCACCGTCGGCGGAGTGCTCGGGACGGCGGTCATCAGCCAGGTCTCACCGGGCCGGAAGAACCGCCTGCTGCTCGAGGTGTCCGGCTCAGCAGCGACCGTCACGTTCGACCAGGAGCAGCCCGAAATCCTGTGGCAGGGCAGCCGCGGGCACAGCAAGCTGCTGGTTCGGGACCCGGACACGCTGTCGCCGCCCGCCGCCCGCTACGCACGCGTGCCGGCTGGGCACCCGCAGGGATATCAGGACTGCTTCAACGCGTTCGTCGCGGACACAGCGGCCGCCATCACCGGCGAGGCGCCGGACGGGCTGCCGACGTTCCGCGACGGGCTTCGCGCCGCGCGGATCGCCGAGGCGGTTCTTGCGTCCGTCGAGAGCGAGGGCTGGGTCGAGGTGGCGTCATGACGACCGCCACCGGCGCCCCGCCGGTGCTGCGGATGCGAGGGATCGGCAAGTCGTTCCTCGGCGTTCCGGTGCTTCGGAACATCGACGTCGATGTCGCCGCCGGCGAGGTGCACGCGCTCGTGGGGGAGAACGGCGCCGGCAAGTCCACGCTGATGAAGATCCTGGCCGGCGTCCACGTCGCGGACAGCGGACGGATCGAGCTCGACGGCTCCGAGGCCGCGTTCGAGCATCCGCTGGAGGCCCAACGCGCCGGCATCTCGACGGTGTTCCAGGAGTTCAATCTGCTGCCGGACCGCACCGTCGCGGAGAACGTGTTCCTCGGCCGCGAGCCCCGGCGCAGAG
>CAZMXH010000376.1:0-3797 GCA_964570165.1 uncultured Actinomycetes bacterium | reverse complement strand
GGCTGTACAGCTCGTTGTTCAGCGGCGCGTAGGCGAACCAGCCGAAGTCCGCCGCCCCCCCGGGGGTCAGGAAGCCGGACAGCACCATCAGCCCGCCGAACAGGAACATGTAGTAGCTGAACATGTTCAGCCGCGGGAACGCCACATCGGGCGACCCGATCTGCAACGGCATCACCACGTTCGCGAAGCCGATGAACAGCGGCGTCGCGAACAGCAGCAACATGATCGTGCCGTGCATCGTGAACAGCTGGTTGTACATGTGGTCGCTGACCACCTGCCCGCCCGGCTGCCAAAGCTGCATCCGCATCACCACGGCCATCAACCCCGCCACCAGGAAGAACCCGAACGAGGTCGACAGGTACAGATAGCCGATGATCTTGTGGTCAGTGGCCGTGATCCACCGCACGACAACGTTGCCGGGGCGACGGGTCGGCGCTGTCGGCTCCGGTGCCGGCGCGCCCGCCTCACGCTCGAGAAACGTGGTCACGGCTCACCTCCCTCCTCTTCGAACCGCTGTGAGAACGTTCCCCGCAGCGGCGGCTCGATAGTGCCGGTCTGGCCCTCCGCCCGCAGCTGCGCGATGTGTTCCTCGTACTCCTCTTCGGAGACTACTTCCACGTCGAACAGCATCCGGGAGTGGTACACGCCGCACAGTTCCGCGCACTTGCCAGCGTACGTACCTTCCCGGTTGGGGGTCACCTGAAACGAGTTGGTCTGTCCGGGGATGACGTCCATCTTCATGTAGAACTGCGGGACCCAGAACGAGTGCTGCACGTCGGGCGAATCCAGCTCGAACCGCACCGTCTGGTTGACCGGCAGCACCAGCGTCGGCCGCTCCGTCGTCGTGCCGATCTCGTACACGTCCTCGTCGAGGTAGTTGAACGTCCACGCCCACTGCTGCCCCACCACTCCGATCGTGAGATCCGGCGGCTTCGACACGTCAAGGATCTCGTTCTGGTTGACCGCCGTGTGGTAGAAGAGCGCGGCCACGATGGCGAACGGAGCGATCGTGTACAGGAACTCGATCGGCACGTTGAACCGGGTCTGTGGCGGCACGTCGTCGCTGCGCTTCCGGTACGCCCACGCGGACCAGAGGATCAGCCCCCAGACGAGAAGCCCCACCCCCAGTGCCGCGATCCAGGTTCCGATCCACAGGTCGCCGATGAGCGGCGTCTCCTCGGTAGCCGGCTCCGGAAGCCCGGCACGGCCCCACTCACCGCCGCCGGGACTCGAACAGCCGACCAGCGCAACAGCAAGAGCTGCAATCAAAGCCCCCGTGGTGACCGTTCTACGCACGCCCGTAACACTAGCGTCTCCGGCTGTTGCGCTCTTCAGAAGGTCGGCGATTACCGTGCATGGCGTGCCAGATAGCATTCTTGGCTACCTCGACGCGGCATCCACCGAACCGCTGCACCCGGCGGCCAGGGAGGTGCTGGCCGAGGCGCTGGACACCGCCTGGGCCGACCCGGCGCGGCTCTACGGGTCGGCGCGGCGGGCTCGGCTGCTGCTGGACAACGCCCGCGAGGTGGTGGCCGCGGCCGTCGGCGCCCGTCCCGACGAGGTGTCGTTCACCGGCAGCGGGACGCAAGCCGTGCACCTCGGTGTCCTCGGCACGGCGGCGGCCCGGCAACGCGTCGGACGCCGGATCGCCTGCTCGGCGGTCGAGCACTCCAGCGTGCTCCACGCCGCGGCGGCGGTGCCGGGGTCGACGACGGACCGCGTCCCTGTCGACCGCGATGGCACGGTCGACGCCGGGGAGTTCGCCGGCACGCTGCGCCCGGACACCGCACTGGCCTGTCTCCAGGCCGCCAACCACGAGGTGGGCACGGTGCAGCCCGTCGCTGCGGTGGCCGCCGAGTGCCAGCAGCGCGGCGTCCCGCTGCTCCTGGACGCGGCGCAGGTGGTCGGGCGGCTCGCCGTACCGGACGGCTGGTCCGTGCTGGCAGCCAGCGCGCACAAGTGGGGCGGCCCGCCCGGCGTCGGGGTGCTCGCCGTTCGCCGCGCCGCCCGCTGGCGCTCGCCGTCGCCCGAGGACGAGCGGGGCGCGGGCCGCGTGCCCGGCTTCGAAAACGTTCCCGGTGCGCTCGCCGCCGCGGCGGCCCTGCGTGCCCGGCTGGAAGAGGCGGAGCGGCTCAACCGCGAGCATTCCGCGCTGGTCGACCGCATCCGGTCCCGCCTGCCGGAACTGATCCCTGACGTGGAGGTGGTGGGCCATCCGACGGTCCGGCTGCCTCACGTGGTGACATTCTCCTGCCTGTACGTCGACGGCGAGGCGCTGCTCACCGAGCTCGACAGGGAGGGCTTCGCGGTGTCCAGCGGATCCTCGTGCACGGCAAGCACGCTGACACCGAGCCACGTGCTCGAGGCGATGGGCGTGCTCACCCACGGCAACATCCGTGTCTCGCTGCCGCGCGGTGCCACGGAGAGCGACGTCGACCGGTTCCTGACCGTGCTCCCAGACGTCGTCGCGCGGCTGCGAGCGGCCGCAGGAGTAGACCGGCTATGAGCGAGCGTCCCGATCTGTTGCTGGACTGCCGGGGCATGCGGTGTCCGCTGCCGGTCATCGAACTTGGCCGCCGCATCGGCGAGGTGGATGTCGGCGCAGTCGTCACCGTCCTCGCCGACGACCCGGCCGCGGCTGCCGACATCCCCGCGTGGTGCCGGCTGCGGGAACACGAGTACCTCGGCGCCGACGGCTCAGCCGGCGATGTCGCCGTGTACCGCGTCCGTCGCCGCCGCTAGGCGAGGTGAGCCTCCAGGTCGGCGGCCGCGTCGTCGCCGTACGCCCGCGCCATCCGGCGCACCACATCCTGCCAATCGAACTCGTACTCCTGGGTGCCGACGGTCTCCAGCACGTACGCCGCCAGCAGGGACCCGACCTGGGCGGCCCGGTCGAGCGACAGCTTCCACGCGACGGCGGCGAGGAAGCCCGCCCGGTAGGCGTCGCCCACGCCCGTCGGATCCACGGCGTCGATGTCGCTGAGTGCCGGTACCCGCAGCGGCGGCTCGCCTGCTCGCTCGATCCGCGAGCCCTTCCGGCCGAGCGTGGTCACCCGCACCTCGACCCGCGACCGTACTTCAAAGTCGCTCCAGCCGGTCTTCTGCTCGAGCAGCGCGGCCTCGTACTCGTTGCAGAACAGGAACTTCGCGCCGTCGACGAGCTTCCTGATCGCAGGGCCGTCCATCCACGCCAACTGCTGGGACGGGTCGGCGGCAAAAGGATAGCCGCGGGTGCGCGACTCGTCGGTGTGCCGCAGCATCGCCTCGGGGTCGTTCGGACTGATCACTACGAGATCGAGCCCGCCTAGCCGGTCCGCAACCGGCTTGAGCTCGATATCCCGTGCCTCGCTCATCGCGCCGGCGTAGAACGTCGCGATCTGGGCATCGTCGTCGTCCGTGGTGCACACGAACCGCGCGGTGTGCTGGACCTCGGACACATGGACGCTCTCGCAGTCGACCCCGTGCCGCTCCAACCACGACCGGTAGTCGAGAAAGTCCTCGCCCACGGCGCCGACAAGAGCCGGCGACAGGCCCAGCCGGGCCATGCCGAAACTGATGTTGGCAGCGATGCCGCCGCGGCGGATGTTCAGTTCCTCGGCGAGGAACGACAACGACAGCTTGTCGAGCTGGTCCACCACCAGGGAGTCGGCGAACCGACCGGCGAACCTCATCAGGTGATCAGTGGCGATCGACCCGGTGACCGCGATGTTCACGATCACCGAGTGTATGCGCTCACCGGCCAGCCGTTAACCTGTCTGACGGCAAGCGTCCGCGAGCGACGTCAGTGGAACGAGTCG
>CAZMXH010000375.1:0-3806 GCA_964570165.1 uncultured Actinomycetes bacterium | reverse complement strand
TCGTCCGCGCCCGCGTCCAGACCGGCGACCCGGTCGGAGACCTCGCCCCGCGCGGTGAGCATGAGCACCGGGACGTCGTCACCGACCGCCCGCAGCCTGCGGCACGCCGCAAGGCCGTCCATGTTCGGCATCATTACGTCCAGTACGACCGCGTCAGGGCGCGCCGCGGATATCGCGCGGAGCGCCTGCTCGCCGTCGGCGGCCAGTTGGACATCGTAGCCGTTGAAGGCGAGCGAACGTCGCAGCGATTCGCGGACGGCGGGATCGTCGTCGACGACGAGCACGTTCATAGGCTCAGTTTGCCCCACCTGGCCGTACGTACCTATCCCGGTGAGGAGGGGGAGAGCGCAGGGTCGTCGTCGCGAAAGGTCCGAACGGGGCCCGGGCCGGTCTGCGCGGTCTCGAAGCGGACGGTGACCCGGCCGAGCCCGGCTCCCCAGACCCACCCCGGACCGTGGTCGCGATGGTGCACGTCCATGCCCGGCGTCCAGCGGCGCGTCGCGTGCACCAGGTCGGATGGATCGGGCGCGGTGGCCTCGAGCGGCTTCGCATCGGCGTCGCGGTCACCGAACAGGTCATGCTGGACCCAGTCCGCCAGCCCGGAGACGCCCACCCCGAGCAGCCTGATGCCACCGGTCGTGTCGATCTCGTCCAGCAGCCGAGTCGCAACCCTGGCCACCGTCTGAGCGTCGTCGGTCGGGCCAGGCAAGGTGGCGGAGCGCGACAGGGTCGTGAAATCGTGCAACCGGATCTTCAGGGTCACCGTCCGCCCGGACTGGCCACTGCCCGCCAGCCGCTCGCAGACCCTGGCCGCCATCCGGGTGGCCAGCGCGGTCAGGAGGGCACGGTCGGTGACGTCCCGGTCGAAGGTGTCCTCGACGCTCACCGACTTCGACTCGCGCTCGGGTGTGACAGGACGGTCGTCCTCGGCCCGGGCGAGGTGGTACAGCGTCCGGCCATGCGACTCGCCGACCGCGTCGATGAGTTCGCCGGCCGTGATCGTCGCCAGGTCGCCCACAGTGCGCACGCCGAGGCGGGTGAGGCGCTCAGCGGTGGCCGGTCCGATTCCCGGCAGCGCGCGTACGGGCAGCGGATGCAGAATCTCGATCTCGGCCCCAGGCTCGATGATCACCAGGCCGTCCGGCTTGGCCCGCTCCGATGCGATCTTGGCCATCAGCTTCGAGGTAGCAGCGCCCACGCTCGCGGTCAGGGAGGTCCGCTCCGCGATGGCGCGGCGCAGCCGTCCGGCGAGTTCCCGGACCGCGGAGAAGGAAAGCTCGTCCGCCGCCCGGCCGGGCGCCAGATCCACGAAGGCCTCGTCCAGCGACAGCGGCTCCACGACGGGAGAGACCTCAGCGAGCAGGGCGAACACTGTCTTGCTGGCTTGCCGGTACGCACCGAACCGGCCCGCAAGGAAGGCGGCGTGCGGGCACCGCGCCCTGGCCTCGGCCATGGACATCGCCGACCGCACGCCGAACCTCCGGGCCTCGTAGGACGCGGTCGAGACCACCCCGCGCGGGCCCAGCCCGCCGACGATGACCGGGCGCCCCCGCAGCGACGGCTTGTCGCGCTGCTCGACGGCGGCGAAGAACGCGTCGAGATCGACGTGCAGCACGCTGGGCTCGCTGCGCGCGGGGACTGCTGCCACAGTGCACATGGTCTCGTACCGCCGTGTGCAGTACCGTTCGGCGGGACCCTGCGTTGCAAAGGAGCTGCGATGACCACGATCGTCGTCGGATACGTACCGAAGCCGGAAGGTCGTGCGGCACTGCGACGGGCCGCGGAGGAAGCGCGGCTGCGGGGGGCTCGCCTGGTTGTGATCAACTCGGCGCGAGGAGGCCGGGACTTCGATGCCGAGGACGCCGTGGAGTCGGAGGCGGAACTGGAGCAGGTGCGCACTCAGCTCACCGAGGCGGGGGTCGAAGCCGAGGTGCGTCAGCTCGTTCGGGGGCAGGACGTGGCCGACGACCTGATCGCCGTGGCGGAGGAGACGTCAGCGGACTTCATCGTGATCGGGCTGCGACGGCGCAGCCCAGTCGGCAAGCTGATCTTGGGCAGCAATGCGCAGCGGATACTGCTCGACGCGCCCTGCCCGGTACTGTCGGTGAAGGCCGAATAGACGCCGGGAAGGTGGTCCGATGCCCGATCTCTACCTCGCTACCGAGGAGCCCGCGGACGCGCTGCTTGCCAGGGATCCTCTTGCGCTGCTGATCGGCATGCTGCTCGACCAGCAGGTGCCGATGGAGCGGGCGTTCGCCGCGCCGTACCTGCTGGCGCAGCGTCTCGGTGTCGATCACCTCGATGCCGCGGCGATCGCCGACCACGACGCCGAGGCGTTGGCTGAGATCTTCGCAGGTCCTCCTGCGCTGCACCGCTTTCCGGGATCCATGGCCGCGCGCACCCAGCAGCTGTGCCGGCACGTGGCCGACGAGTACGGCGGTGACGCGGCGGCGATCTGGACCGGTGCCAAGGACGGCGCCGACCTGGTTGCTCGCCTCCGCAAGCTCCCTGGGTTCGGCAGCCAGAAGGCACAGATCTTCACCGCGCTGCTCGGCAAGCAACTCGGCGTGCGGCCCGAGGGCTGGCGGGAGGCCGCTGGCGCCTACGCGGAGGACGGGGTTTACCGCTCGGTGGCCGACATCACCGACGCTGTCAGCCTGCAGAAGGTACGCGAGTACAAGAAGCAGGTGAAAGCGGCCGCCAAGGCGGGAAAGGCCTAGGCGTCGGTAGGCGGTCGCGTTGGCCGGAAAGCAGCTTCTGGTGGTGGAGAGGACGCGCGACGCGGCGATCCGGCGCGTCCCGCGCTACGGTGGGATTCGTGCGCGACATGGCTCGCGCGCGGAAACTGACCGTAGCCGTAGAATGTTGTGCTCCCTGGTGATGTTGCCTGCAGTCGCCCGATGCCCGTGACGTCGAGAGGTCCTTCGTGTCGCCCCGCCCCTCCCGTACCCAACCTGTCCGGACAGTGCCGATGAAGGAGAGCAAGGTGGTCGTCGAGCACCGGAACGAGGTCGGTGTCGCCGCCGAACCCGGCGACGACGAGTCCACGACATCGCGCGGGCGGGCGGTCCCCGCGGCCGCGCGGCGGTCCGGGATGACCACGGTCCAGACCGCGACGGTCGAGCCGCGCGCTACCAAGAAGCGCGGCAACTCGGGCAAGGCCCAGAAGAAGGGCAAGGGCTCATCCAAGGCGAAGACAAGCGCACCTGCGGTAGCCGAGAGCATCCCTCACGAGGAGCCGGGTGCAGAGCCTGTGGACGTCGATCCGGACGAGGTGGCTGTAGAGCTGGACGACGATCCCGAACTGGCCGCTCCCGCGGCGGAGATGGCTCTGGACCCAGACCAGATCGTCGACGCCGTCCCGGTAGCCCCGGTCGACCCGATGGCGGACACCACCGAGCCGACACCGGAAGAGCTCGCCGCGACTGAGGCGACCGAGGGATTCGTCTACTCGGAGGACGACGACAGCGACGAGCCTGAGCAGCAGGTCGTGGTCGCCGGTGCGACGGCCGACCCGGTCAAGGACTACCTCAAGCAGATCGGCAAGGTCCCGCTGCTCAACGCCGAGCAGGAGGTGGAGCTCGCCAAGCGGATCGAGGCGGGGCTGTTCGCCGAGGAAAAGCTCGCTCGCGAGGGCGACACCCTGAGTTCGAAGCTGCGCGGAGAGCTGGAGTGGATCGCCGAGGACGGTCGCCGCGCGAAGAACCACCTGCTCGAGGCGAACCTCCGGCTGGTCGTCTCGCTGGCCAAACGGTATACCGGCCGCGGAATGCTGTTCCTGGACCTGATCCAGGAGGGCAACCTCG
>CAZMXH010000374.1:0-3832 GCA_964570165.1 uncultured Actinomycetes bacterium | reverse complement strand
CTTGGCCTCGTTGTGCACCTTGGTGACCAGCGGGCAGGTGGCGTCGATGGTGCGCAGCGCGCGGCGGGCCGCCTCGGCGTGCACCTCGGGCGACACGCCGTGCGCGGAGAAGACCACCAGCGCCCCCTCGGGGACCTCCTCCAGCCGGTCGACGAACACTGCGCCACGCCGCTCGAGCGTCTGGACGACGTGCTTGTTGTGGACGATCTGCTTGCGGACGTAGACCGGTGCCCCGTAGTGGTCCAGCGCCTTCTCGACAGCGATCACCGCGCGGTCGACACCCGCGCAGTAGCCTCGGGGAGCGGCGAGGAGGACGCGGCGACCGGCTGCACTCATATGGTCCATGGTAGGCATGCCGCCGCCCGCCCTCGAAACCTCGCCCAGTTCGCGGCCGGGCACGGGCGTGGCGGGTACGGTGACACACCGTGGCGTTGCAGACCTCCCCCGAGCAACCCGCGCCGGTGCGGGTGGTGTCGAAGGCGATCGGTGACTGGATCGGCCGGCTTGGGGCCATCTGGGTCGAGGGCCAGGTCGCCCAGCTCACCCGGCGGCCTGGGACCAGCACCGCGTTCCTCGTCCTCCGGGACCCCGCCGCCGAGGTGTCACTGCAGGTCACCTGCTCCCGCATGGTGCTGGACGAGGTCGACCCGCCGCTGGCCGAGGGCGCCCGCGTGGTAGTGCACGCTAAGCCGCACTGGTACCACACCCGCGGGACGCTCTCGATGGCCGCCGACGAGATCCGGCAGGTGGGGCTCGGGCAGTTGCTGGCTCGCATCGAGCGGCTGCGCACGCTGCTCGCCGCGGAGGGGTTGTTCGCAGCCGAGCGGAAGCGACCGCTGCCGTTCCTTCCCCGCACCGTCGGGTTGATCTGCGGACGGGGATCGGCCGCCGAGCACGACGTGCTGGAGAACGCCCGACGCCGCTGGCCGGCCGTCCGGTTCCGGGTGTGCGAGGTCGCCGTCCAGGGTCCGTCCGCCGTGAGCCAGGTGACGGAGGCGCTGCGGGACCTCGACCGTGACCCCAACGTGGAGGTCGTCGTCATCGCCCGGGGCGGCGGCTCGGTGGAGGACTTGCTCCCGTTCTCCGACGAGGCGCTCGTACGGGCGATCGCGGCCGCGACGACGCCCGTGGTTACCGCCATCGGGCATGAGGGCGACACCCCGCTGGTCGACCTGGTCGCGGACGTGAGAGCGTCCACCCCTACCGACGCCGCCAAGCGCGTGATTCCGGACGTTTCCGAGGAGCGCGAGCGGATCGCGCGGGCCCGCTCCAGGATCGCGGCGGCGCTCCGGCACCGACTCGACCGCGAGGAGGCCGGGCTCGCTGCGCTGCGCTCGCGGCCGGTGCTTTCCGACCCGGCCCGCAGCCTGCGAGCTCGCGCCGACGAGATCAGCGGCCTGCGGGACCGTGCGCGCCGCCACCTCCGCCACACCCTCGACCGGTCTGCCGTCGAGGTGGAGCACACTCGAGCCCGGGTGCGCGCACTTTCCCCCGCGGCCACGCTCGAGCGCGGCTACGCGGTGGTGCAGCGGGCCGACGGGGTGGTGGTGCGGCGCCCGGCCGACGTCGCCGCCGGCGACCGGGTACGGCTCAGGCTTGCCGAAGGCGAGTTGAGCGCAACCATCGACCCCTCGTGATCGATCACGCATGTCCGTACGGCGTGCCCGCTCTCGATAGGGTGAGCGCCATGGCGGGCGAGCCGACCGATCCGGGCACCGGGCAACTCAGCTACGAGCAAGCCCGCGACGAGTTGATCGCGATCGTCGCGAAGCTCGAGGCGGGCGGGACTACGCTCGAGGAATCGCTCGAGCTGTGGCAACGGGGCGAGGATCTCGCCGCGCTGTGCCAGCGCTACCTGGACAACGCCAAGGCCCGGCTGGATGCCGCCACGGGAGGCCAAGCCGACTCGCCTGACGAGGACGACAGCGGCGGCAGCTAGCCGATGGGCGCGTCGCCGCGGAGGGTCGACAGCTTCGACTCGGTGGGACACGGCCGCCCACCAGTGTTGGGTGCACCCCGTGAGGCCCGCATACGTGGTGCGGCAGGGCTAGGCCTCCCGAACGTGATCGAACGACGCCGGTCCGCCCCGCATCTGCGTCAGGCGCCGCCCAGCAGCGACCGCTTCTTGCGCGGCGGACGCACAGTGATCTCGCCGAGTATGACGAGCCCGCGAACCCGGTAGACGGGCCCGCCGGGAGTGACCGGTCCGGTGAGGCGGTGCTTGCGATCCCCGAGAAAGGTCCCACCGGGTTCCAGGCGCACGTCGATGCCGTCGGGCACGATCAGGGTCACACTTCCCAGCACCGTAGCGATCTGGATGACGATCTCCTTGTGCCGCACGATCGCCTCGGTGAAGTCGAGCCTGACCTCTCCAAGGACGCACGTGACGTCGAGCCGGGCGGGCACATCCCAGCGACCCTCGCGCCGCTCGTCGCCCAGCACGGTGGTAATCCGCTGCGACGTAAGGCCAGGCGGCGCCGCGGGCGAGCGCCGTACCGGATGCCGGGACGCCTCCAGTGCAGGGCTGCTTCCCGGTATCGGGTAGGGCCCCTGTGGTAGGTCATGGGTGATCGGCTGCAGATCGCCGTACGTTCGCGCCTTGAACGTCGCATCGAGCCGTTCCTCGAGCTCCGAGAGCGTCAGCCGGCCCTCGCCGGCGGCTTCACGCAGTGCCTCTGCGACGCGCTCCCTGTCCTTGTCCGAGCAACGCAGATCGCGTCCGCTTACCTCGGAGAAGCCGTCCACGATCCATGACCCTATGGCATTGGCTGCCAGTCGCGCCAAGAGGCGCCGCCACTGCTGGGACCAGGATGGATGGCCGCCGGGAGGGGCGTCATGCGTGTCCCGCGAACTGGAGTTGACCGCGCAACGACATGCTCCTCCTCCCCACCGGATGCTGCTGACGGCTAGGTTCGGATGTCATGCACACGAATGAGGATTTCCGAGTCGAACGCGACACTATGGGCGAGGTTCAGGTCCCCGTATGGGCGAAGTGGCGGGCCCAGACGCAGCGGGCGGTCGAGAACTTCCCGATCAGTGGCCGGCCGGTCGAGCCGGCGATCGTACATGCTCTCGCGATGATCAAGGGGGCTGCTGCGCATGTCAACGCGGAGCTTGGCGTGATCGAGCCGGGCATGGCCGACGCCATAGCGCTGGCGGCGACCGAGGTCGCGGACGGCCGTTGGGACGATCACTTCCCTATCGACGTCTTCCAGACCGGATCCGGCACCAGCACGAACATGAACGTCAACGAGGTCCTGGCGAGTGTGGCCTCCGCGCACTACGACAGCGACGTCCACCCGAACGACCATGTCAACGCCAGCCAGTCGAGCAACGACACCTTCCCCTCCGCCATCCACCTCGCTGCCTCAGCAGCCGTGCTGAACGACCTCCGGCCGGCACTGGAGCACCTGCGTGACAGCCTCGACCGTAAGGCGACCGAGTTCGCGGACGTTGTGAAGTCGGGCAGGACGCACCTGATGGACGCGACCCCCATCACCCTCGGCCAGGAGTTCGGCGGGTATGCCGCCCAGGTGGGTAACGGCTTGGAGCGGCTCGAGGCGGTGATGCCGCGGCTAGCGGAGCTGCCGCTGGGCGGGACGGCCGTCGGTACCGGGATCAACACGCCGCCCGGGTTCGCACCGCGCGTGATCGGGCGCCTCGCGACGTCCACCGGGCTGCCGCTTACCGAGGCGCGCAACCACTTCGAGGCGCAAAGCGCTCAGGACGGGCTGGTGGAGACGTCCGGCCAGCTGCGCACCATCGCCGTCAGCCTCTACAAGATCGCCAACGACCTGCGCTGGATGGGATCCGGGCCGCGGGCGGGGCTTGC
>CAZMXH010000373.1:0-3842 GCA_964570165.1 uncultured Actinomycetes bacterium | reverse complement strand
CGAGGCAGTCGGCGAGCCGGACAAGTAGGCCGAGATACTGCTTCCCGAGGTGCAGCGCCTGCACGAGCAGAACCCGATGCTCGGTATGCGCGGCGTCCGGCTGGGCGTTATGGTGCCGGGCCTGTTCGAGTTGCAGGTGCGGGCGATCGCCGAGGCGGCCGCGGCGCTGCGGCAGCGGGGGCTCGACCCGCAACCGGAGATCATGGTTCCGCTGGTAGCCGCGGTGCAGGAACTGGAGATGGTTCGCGAGATGGCCGAGGCCACAGTCGCGGAGGTGGCCGCGGACACCGGCGTGGAACTGTCGTTCCCGATCGGCACCATGATCGAGTTGCCGCGTGCGGCGTTGACCGCCCATCAGATCGCGGAGGCGGCAGAGTTCTTCTCGTTCGGCACGAACGACCTGACGCAGACCACGTGGGGGTTCTCCCGGGACGACGTCGAGGCGTCGTTCTTTCCTGCGTACCTGGAAGCCGGCATCTTCGGCGTGTCGCCGTTCGAGTCGATCGACGCGGCCGGCGTCGGACGGCTGGTGTCGATCGCCGCCTGGGAAGGCAAGGAGACCAGGCCGGAGCTCAAGGTCGGCATCTGCGGTGAGCACGGCGGCGACCCGGACTCCATCCACTACTTCGAGTCAATAGTGCTCGACTACGTGTCCTGCTCGCCGTTCCGCGTCCCGGTCGCACGCCTCGAGTCCGGCAGGGCGCGGGTGGCGACGGGGCGCACCGGAAGCGACGCGCGCTGAGACGGGTAGCCCTTGAGCTGCATGAACCTGCAAGCGCGAATGTTCCGGACAACCGGGAAGCGTGATCTTCACGTGACGTGATTCTGCTGGTAGCGTCTGCTGCCGCGGGGGGCGGGCAGCAGAGAGGAAGCAGCATGATCCGCCGTACGGCGAGCGCGCTCGCCGCCAGCGCCACGCTCGTGTTGGCGGCCACCACACCAGCAGTGGCCCACCACGGAGGCCACCACGGCCCGTCGATCGGTGCACCGCTCGTCACGGTCGGCCTGCTCGCTGTGGCCGTGGCGGTTGCGACGGCGGGCGCCGTGCTGATCCGCCGCCGCTTCGTACGCAGTTCGTAACCGCGCCGCGTCTAGCCGCCCGGCCACGGGCTCCCAGTCAGGTCAGGCGCGGTAGATGAACTCGGTCTCCTGGTAGTAGTGCAGGTTGAAGAGCTAGCTCAGAAGCTCTCCGCGGGACCATGCCCTTCGGCGAGGTGGCGACCATTTCGCGGGATCCGGTTGACCCCTTGCCGGCAACCAGTTCCGGCCGGTGGCTCACCGGCCTCAGCGACGAGGTGCCCGCCACGATGCTCGACACGATCGCAGACGAGGACGGCTCGTCGCCGATCCTGCTCACAGAGGTCCGGCAAGCCGGCGGTGAGATTTCTCGTGCGGACACCGGCACCAGCTTCTCAACGCGCGATGCGGCGTACTCGCTCTCGGTAGTCGGTATTACGCCAGACCCTGAAGCGATGGCGGACGCGAGGCGCCGAGCGCGCTCGTTGTTCGAGCCGCTCGACGGGCTTATCCATCCACAGGGCGTCTACCTCAACTTCACCGAAGGTGGCGAGCGGGTAGCGGTGTCACGGAACGCGTTCGACCACGCCACCTGGGCCAGACTGACCGGAGTGAAGGCGAACGTCGACCCGGGCAACATGTTCGCCCACGGGATCGACCTGAGGGTTGAACCTAGTCTTGTCGACCGAAGATCACGGGCCGCTACGCTTCTGACCCGGTCGCCGCGGCCCCGAATGTGATCACGCGGTCGAAGATTCAGTACTGATTTCTGCAACTCGACTGATTATGCGCGTGCCTTCGGCTACGTTGGCGCCGTTGGGGATTTGCGGCCATGCGCTTGATCGTGGGTATGGACGCAGCAGCACACCACCTATGCAGGGGGGAACTCTCATGCTCCGCCGTCGCATGGCGACCTCTGTCGCCACCGTCGTCGCGTTCGTCGTCGCGAGCGCTGTACCCGCGCTCGCTGAAGGCGAGACGTCCAACTCCGAAAATGTCAACGTCACGTGCGAGGCTGAAGCCAGCCAGGAATGTGCCAGTGAGGACGGCAAGACCTGGGCCAAGGCCGACCGCGACAAGGACCGGGACAAGGGTAAGAAGGACCGGGACCGGGACAAGGGCAAGGACCGCGACAAGGACCGGGACAAGGGTAAGAAGGACCGGGACCGGGACAAGGGCAAGGACCGCGACAAGGACCGGGACAAGGGCAAGAAGGACCGCGACAAGGGCAAGAAGGACCGCGACAAGAAGGCCGACCGCGACAAGAAGGTTGAGAAGAAGGAGGCCGAGAAGAAGAAGGTCGCTCCGGTTCCGAAGGCTGTCCCCGCGGGCCTGAGTGCCTCTGACTCCGGCGGTGGCCCGACCAGCGGCCTCGGTCTGATCGCTGCCGGGGTGACGCTCGCCGCGGCGGTCGCGGTGCTTATTCGCAGGCGATTGGTGCATGGTTCGTAACCTGACCGCGTACACACCTCATCAAGCGGCTCGAGGGCTGGCCCGGGTAGGTGCCGGGCTGGCCCTCGTGGCCGCTATTGCCGCCTGCGGCGCCGACGACGGCAGCGGGACGCTAGCCAGGCAGGCCGAGATCCACCGAGCGAGCAAGGCCGCGCCGACAGCGACGCCTTTCGGCGAGACACCTCCTGCCGGGGTGTCGCCTGCGCCCACGGATTCGGCCGAGGACCAGGTCCCCGATGAGACCGAGAGCCCGCCGCGCGACACCATCGGTGGGCAGTGGGGCCTGAGGATCCCCGCTATCGGCGTCGAGACGCCTGTCGTGAGCCTGACGATGACCCCCGAGCGCGCCCTGGTCCCGCCCAGCGATCCCAGTCTCGTGGGCTGGTGGAGCGAAGGCGCCGGTCCGGGGGACGGCGAAGGCTCGGTCGTTATCGTCGGACACTCGGTGAGCACCGGGGGAGGCGTCTTCGACGACATCGATGAGTTGAAATCCGGCGATCGGATCCAGATCGAACACCTCGATTACCGCGTGCAGTCGGTCGAGGTGATGTCCAAGCCAGATCTTGCACGCCGAGCCGAGGAGATCTTCGACCAGAGCGTCCCTGAGCGGCTCGTGCTCGTCACCTGTGAGGGGTGGGACGGCGAGACTTGGCAGTCGAACGCCGTAGCGATCGCGACGCCGTACTGACCCGACGATTCGGCTGGCCAACGGACTAGCCTCAATGGTGATGCATGGGTACGACGACGTGGACCGGGAACGGTGGGCTCCCGAGCCGCCGAAGGGCTTGACGCGGACGCCGTTCGAGCGCGACCGTGCACGGATCGTACATTCCGCCTCGCTGCGGCGGCTTGCTGCCAAGACACAGGTCGTTGCGCCTGGTACGGACGACTTCGTCCGGACCCGGCTAACCCACACACTCGAGGTCGCGCAGGTCGGGCGAGAACTCGGCAAGAAGCTCGGCTGCGATCCGGACGTGGTGGACACGGCCTGCCTCGCGCACGACCTCGGCCATCCACCGTTCGGGCATAACGGCGAGGTGGCGCTGGACGAGGTCGCGGCCGACATCGGCGGCTTCGAGGGCAACGCCCAGACGCTGCGGCTGCTCACCAGGCTGGAGCCCAAGACCTTCACCCGGCACGGACGCCCCGCCGGGCTGAACCTCACTCGTGCCAGCCTGGACGCCGCGACGAAGTACCCGTGGTTCGCCGGGGAGGGCCCGCCGGATGAGAACGGCGACCCGACCCGCAAGTTCGGTGTGTACGCCGATGACGCCGAGGTGTTCAACTGGATGCGCGCGGACTCCCCGCCCGGCCGGTTGTGCATCGAGGCCCAGGTGATGGACCTGGCCGACGACATCTCCTACTCCGTGCAC
>CAZMXH010000372.1:0-3874 GCA_964570165.1 uncultured Actinomycetes bacterium | reverse complement strand
CGTTTACCAGAGATCGCCCATGATCAACGCCGACGGGGGCAACGCTCGTGGTGACTTCCGCGGTCAGGGTCCGTACTCTTATGCGCGCATGGACATCCAGAGCCCGCGTCAGATCGAGGCGCTGACCGTACCGCAGAGCCCGGCGGTGCTGGACCGCGTGCTACCGGCCGTGGCGGCAGCGCTCGACGGTGGTCCGGCGCTGCTGCCGCTCCCCGAGCAGCCTGCCGCGGTGCGGGAGTCGCGGCTCGCCGCATTACAGCCGGACGCGCCGCTCGAGGACGACCGGGTGGCCTTCGTGGTCCCGACCTCGGGATCGACGGGGGAGCCGAAGGGCGTCCTGCTCGGCGCGGACGCGGTCCGGGCGGCTGTGGAGGCGGCACACGCCCGGCTGGGCGGTCCCGGACGCTGGCTGCTGGCGCTGCCCGCCACGCACATCGCAGGGCTGATGGTCCTCGCCCGCTCGGTCGTCGCCGGCACGACGCCGATCGCGCTCGACCTGTCCGACGGCTTCGACCCCGAGTCGTTCGCGGCCGCAGCCGTCCGCCTCGTGGGAGAGTCGCGGAACCGCCGCTACACGGCGCTGGTCCCCCGGCAGCTCGCCGCGATCCTCGATGCGGGTGACTTCGCGCCCGAGGCCCTGGCAGCCTTCGACGGGGTGCTGCTCGGCGGCTCCTCGGCCCCCGCAGAACTCGTCGAGCGGGCGCGGGACGCCGGAGTGAGGCTGGTGACGACCTACGGCATGACCGAGACGTGCGGCGGGTGCGTGTACGACGGCGTGCCGCTGGACGGCGTCAAGGTCGAGGTGGGTGCCGACCACCGGATCCGGCTGGCCGGACCCGTCCTCGCGCACGGCTATCGGCTCCGGCCGGACCTGACGGCCGACGCGTTCGCTCACGGGTGGTTCATCACCTGCGATGCCGGCCGGCTGGATATCGATGGGCGGCTTCAGGTCGCCGGCCGGATCGACGACATCGCGGTCACCGGCGGAGTCAACGTCCCCCTGAGCGTGGTCGACGCGGCCGTCGGCGACCACCCGCAGGTGGCCGAGGCGTGCGCGGTCGCAGTCCCGGACGTCACGTGGGGTGAGAAGATCATCGCAGCCGTCGTCGCGGAAGGTCCCGCGCCGACCCTGGCCGCGATCCGCGAGCACGTCACGCGCACCCTGCCGGCCGCCTACGCGCCGAAGGAACTCGTGGTGCTCGATGCCCTGCCGCGGCTGCACAAGGGCCCCATCGATCGCCACACGCTCGCCGAGCGCCTACGACAGCGGCCCGCGCACTGATGCCCACGGTCGGCGAGTGGGTGGCCGGTGCTCGCCCGCGTACCCTGGCGGCGGCGGTGGCGCCCGTCGTGGCCGGAACCGGCGCGGCGGCCGCGGTGGGTTCGGCGAACATTCCACGCGCACTGCTCGCGCTTGGGGTGGCGCTCGGCCTGCAGGTGGGCGTCAACTACGCCAACGACTACTCCGACGGCATGCGCGGCACCGACACCAGGCGGGTGGGTCCGCTCCGGCTGGTCGGATCGGGGACTGCGTCCCCCCGATCGGTGTTGCTCGCCGCCTGGCTGGCCTTCCTCGCCGCCGCCGTTGCCGGGCTCGCCCTGGTCGTCCTTACCCGGCAGTGGTGGCTGCTCGCGGTAGGCGTTGTGGCGGTCGCCGCCGCCTGGTACTACACGGGCGGCTCCCGGCCGTACGGCTACCGCGGCTTGGGAGAGGTGTCGGTGTTCGTCTTCTTCGGGCTGGTAGCCGTGGTCGGGACGACGTACGTCCAGGTGGGGCGGGTCACGGCGGCCTCGGTGATCGCCGGGATCGCGATCGGCGTCCTGGCATGCGCACTCCTGCTGGCGAACAACCTCAGGGACGCACCGACCGATGCGGCGTCCGGCAAGCGCACCCTCGCCGTGTTCCTCGGCCCCAGGCGTACGCGGATTCTGTACCTCCTGCTCCTCGCGACGGCGTACGCCCTCGCCGTCGCCCTCGCGATCGGCGGGCGCGCGTGGGCCGCGCTGGCGCTGCTGTCCGCGCCGCTGGCCGTCAGGGCCGCGATGCCCATCGTCCGGCGCGCGCGCGGAGCCGAGCTCATCCCGGTGCTGCGCGACACCGGGCTCACCGAACTCGGCTACGCCTTGCTGCTTGCGGTGGGCCTCACGCTGACCGCCCCCGCGCCGTGACAGGCCCTACGCCTCGTGGCGCAGATGCCGCGGCTCGTGCTCCTCGCTGAGCTCGTCGATGTCACGGCCGGGCCGGTCGGAGCTCACACCCATGCCGGACTTGCGGCCCTGGGGGTGGACGATGCCCTGCTGGCCCTCCATCTCGTCCAGCGCCCGCTCGGTGAGCTTCTCCTCGTCTATCTCGCGGGGATCCTCACCCGGCGTGGCTTCCTGCTTGGTTCGCCGGTCCTCCCTCATACCGGACGGTTACCCGCTGCGGCCGCGGGCACTCGCCCGGAAGCTCAGCCCGGCTCGTGACGGTGCCGCTCGTCCCCGCCGGTGGCGCCGCGCACCTCGTCGTTCCAGGCGTCTTCGGCGGCGGTCCGCTCCGCCATCCGCTGCTTGTACCTCCGGTGCAGGTTGACCACGGTCGCGGACAGCTCATCCCGGCTACGGTTCAACGCGAACAGGCTGATGACGCCGGAGGCGAGCAGCGCCACCAGCAGCAGCACGTACCCGCGCAAGCCGATGATCCACAACAGCGCCGCTACCACGGCGAAGATCAGCGCACGCAGGGCGGTGTAACGCACGAAAGCCATGACACTGCAAGGGTACGCCGACGGGTCTGGACCCGACGCACTACAGTGGCGTGCGGGCCGTGACTGGCGCGTGAAGGTGGGTTGAACCACTGGGGAGCGGCCCCGTCACCGGACGACGTAACCAGCCGTGCGCCTGGGCACCAGAGCCTACGCATGGGAGATGACGCCATGACATCGAACGAGCTCAGCACGGAGTCGGTGGCCTATCGCCGGGCGCTGGAGGTCATCGGCGCCGTGGAACCCGGGGTCGCCGACGCCATCCGAGCCGAACTCGCCGACCAGCGCGCGTACCTCAAGCTGATCGCCAGCGAGAACTACGCGTCTCCCGCGACGCTGCTGGCCATGGGCAACTGGCTTAGCGACAAGTACGCGGAGGGCACGATCGGCCACCGCTTCTATGCCGGGTGCCAGAACGTCGACACCGTGGAGTCGCTGGCAGCCGCTCACGCTCGTAACCTGTTCGGCGCGGCGCACGCGTACGTCCAGCCGCACTCGGGGATCGACGCCAACCTGGTGGCGTTCTGGTCGATCCTTGCCCACCGAGTGGAGCGTCCCGCGCTCGCCGAAGCAAACGTCCGGCACGTCAACAGCCTCACCGAGGAGGACTGGGCGGCGCTGCGCCGCAGACTGGGGGACCAGCGCATGATCGGCATGTCGCTGGACGCCGGCGGCCACCTCACCCACGGGTTCCGCCCCAACATCTCGGGGAAGCTGTTCGACCAGCGGGCGTACGGCACGGACCCGGAGACGGGTCTGATCGACTACGACGAGGTGCGGCGGTTGGCCCGCGATTTCCGGCCGCTGATCATCCTCGCCGGCTACTCGGCGTACCCCCGGAAGATCGACTTCGCCCGGATGCGCGAGATCGCCGATGAGGTAGACGCCACCCTCATGGTGGACATGGCACACTTTGCCGGCCTCGTGGCGGGCAAGGTGTTCACCGGGGAGTTCGACCCGATCCCGCACGCGCACATCGTCACGACGACCACGCACAAGTCCCTTCGCGGCCCGCGCGGCGGCTTGGTGCTGTGCCAGCCCGAACTGGCCGAGTTCGTCGACAAGGGGTGCCCGATGGTGCTCGGCGGGCCGCTGCCTAACGTGATGGCCGCCAAGGCGGTGGCGCTCGC
>CAZMXH010000371.1:0-3885 GCA_964570165.1 uncultured Actinomycetes bacterium | reverse complement strand
CCGTGCAGGGCGCGCGGTACGCCGGCGCCAAGACCGTCGTCGTGGTCGACCCCGTGGAGCTCAAGCGCGACAACGCCATGGCATTCGGGGCGACACACGCCTTCGCCGGCGCCAAGGAGGCGCACGACTTCGTCGTGGAGACCACGTGGGGGCAGCTCGCCGACCACGCTATCTGCACCCCCGCCGTGGTGACCGAGGAGATGGTCAACGACGCCGTGCAGATCGTCGGCAAGGGAGGCAAGGTCACCATCACGGCGGTCGGCCACATCGACGAGAAGGCTGTGCACGTTCACGCGGGCATGCTCATCAGCTACCAGCGGCAGCTCCGCGGGGCGCTGTTCGGCGACTGCAACCCCCTGTACGACATCCCGAAGCTGCTGGGGCTCTACCGGTCCGGTGATCTCAAGCTGGACGAGCTGATCACCCGCCGCTACACCCTGGACCAGGTCAACGAGGCCTACCAGGACCTGGTGGACGGCAAGAACATCCGCGGCGTGATCATCCACGAGAACTGAAGGAAGGTTGCCGTGCCTAACGCAATCCTCGACCCCACCGGGCGCCGGCGAGAGACGCAGCCGACCGCCAGCCCACGCGCCCCGCGCCGGCCCGACCTGACCGGTGCGCGCGTCGGCCTGCTGGACAACACCAAGCACAACGCCGCTGTGCTGCTGCGCGAGATCGGGCGGCTCCTGGTCGGCGAGCACGGCGCGGCGGAGGTCACCGAGATGCAGACCAAGCAGGTCTTCTCGCTGCCCGTGCCGGACGACGTCGTGGCAACCTACCTGCGGGAATGCGACGTTGTCGTCACCGGCGTCGGTGACTGCGGCTCGTGCAGCGCCGCGAGCACCGCCGACGGCATCGACTTCGAGCGCGCCGGGCTGCCTGCGGCCGTCATCTGCACCGACGCCTTCGTCGTCACAGCGAACAAGATGGCCGAGATGCGCGGCGCGCCGGACTACTCCTACATCGTTACCGAGCACCCGGTGGCCGTCCTGACCGAGGAACAGGTCCGCCAACGTGCCAAGAAGCTCGTTCCCGAGGTCGTAGCGCTGCTTACCGCGGCGCCTGGAGCCGCGCAGTGACGCAGCAGGACGAAGCGGCTAGAGATCGGGCGACCATGGACCTCGATCCCGACGCTGCCCGGGAGGCCATCGAGTACTGCTACGAGCAGGGCTGGTCCGACGGGCTGCCGGTGGTACCCGCCAGCCGCCCGATCGTGGACGAGTTCCTTGGCACCACTGATCTCGCACCCGACACGGTGATCGGCCGCCTGCCCCAACTCGACCAGGAGGTGACGGTCGAGTTGGCCGCGATCAACGCGGTCATGGCCGGCTGCAGGCCCGAGTACTTCCCCGTCGTCCTGGCCGCTTGGGAAGCACTGATGCGTGAGCGCGCGACGGCGGGTGGCGGCTGGCAGTCGACCAGCGGCCCTGCGCCGCTGATCGTGGTGAACGGTCCCGTCCGGGCGGAGCTCGGTTTCAACTCCGCGGGCGGTGTCTTCGGTCCGGGGTTCAGGGCCAACGCGACCGTCGCCCGGGCGATCGGCCTGATCGTGCGAAACGCCTTCGGTGTTCACCCTCACGAGCTGGAGCAAGCCACCCAGGGTGTGCCCGGCCGGTGGTCGATCTGTCTCGGCGAGAACGAGGAGGACAGCCCATGGCCGTCGCTGGCCAGCGAAGCCGGGCTGCCTGAGGGGACCTCGGCGGTGGTGGCAACGCTGCTGCGTACGTCCGAGTTCGTCGATAACCGGCACACCAGCAGCGCAGAGCAGTTGCTGGCCGACTTCGCGGACACGATCGGGCGCTCCGGCGCCTGGATCTTTCGCAACGCCGCGGCTGGTGTGATCTTCTGCCCCGAGCATGCCCAGTTGCTGGCCGACGCCGGTTACGACCGGGCGGGAGTACGGGCCTGGTTGGCCGAGCACAGCGGCCGAACGACGGGCCAGCTCGCGCGCGCCGGCAAGGACCGGTGTGACACGGGCCTGCGGCTGCCAGGTGACGGCGAGCCGGCGGCGGAGTTCCAGCGGATCCTCCCCGGCCCCGAGCCCACCAACCTGCTGATCGCGGTCGCCGGCGCGCGCAACGCGGGGATCTCCATGGTCGTCCGGATCTTCGCGGACTGGTCCGGTGCCGCCGTGCCGGTCGCCGGCAGGTGAGCGCACGTCGCCGGCCAGTACCCGATGACCTCGACGCGCTGAGGAGAGATTTATGAGCGTTCCGGTTCGCGCGGCAGTGCAGGTCGGCCCGCGACAGATCGAGATTCGCGAGTTCCCCCGGCCCGAGATCGGCCCCGACGACGGCCTGCTGCGGGTGGAGGCAAACGGCATCTGCGGCAGCGATCTCGAGGTCTACCGGGGGCACATGAACATGGGCAACGCCCCGTTCATTCCGGGCCACGAACCGCTGGGCATCGTGGAAGAGGTGGGCGAGCGCGCCGCGCAGCGGTGGGGCGTCGAGCCCGGCGACCGGGTGGCGGTGGAGGTCATCGTGCCGTGCCGCGCCTGCCACGCCTGCCTCGTTGGGCGGTACCAATCCTGCCCGAACCGGCGCTACGGCCATGGCGTCACCGGCCTGGACGTCGAGCCCAGCCTGTGGGGCGGCCTCGCCGAGTACCTCTACCTCTCCCCCACCTCAGTACTCCACAAGATCGACAAGACGCTGCCTGCAGAGCTTGCGGTGCTGTTCAACCCGCTGGCAGCCGGTGTGCGCTGGGCGTGCCACCTGGGTGAGGTCGGCCTCGGCGACACGGTGCTCGTCCTCGGTGCGGGTCAGCGTGGGCTCGCCTCGGTCATTGCAGCCCGTGCAGTAGGGGCCGGAACGGTCATCATCACCGGCCTCGCCGCGGACGCGCACAAGCTCGCGCTGGCCCGCGAGTTCGGCGCCGATCACACGATCGTCGCCGATCAGGAGAATGTGGTCGAGCGGGTCCAGGAGATCACCGACGGTGCGCTGGCCGACATCGCCCTGGAGCTCACCCCCATGGCTACCGAGCCGGTCACCGACGCGCTCCGGGCCGTCCGCCACGGCGGGCGGGTGGTGCTGGCCGGCCTCAAGGGCGGCAACGAAACGGCCCTGCCGACCGACCTGATCATCAACCGGGCGCTCACCGTTCGGGGCGCATTCGGCGTGGACGCGGCCGCGATCGCGGAGACGATAGCCCTCATCGAGTCCCGCCGCTTCCCTCTGGAGAAGATGCACACCCACACGTTCGGGCTCGACGACACCGCCCTGGCCATGCAGACGCTCGGCGGCGAGGTGCCTGGAGAGCCGGCGGTGCATGTCTCCGTGCACCCGAACTCCGGTTGACCCTGCCCGCTGGCCACCCCGGACTGCCACCCCGGACCGCCATCGAGATTTGGAGGAGACCGTGCTCGTCGACGCCCACGCCCACCTGTTGCCGCGTGCCTACCCCAGCGACGCCCCAGAATGCTTCCCGAGAATGGAGGCCGTCGAGGGCAGTACCGATCGCACCCTGGTCTTCGGCGAGATGAGGTTTCGGGCCCGTGACGCGTTCTTCGCCGCCGAGCGCCGGGTCGAGGAGATGGCGGCCTCCGGGGTGGACGTCGAGGTGCTCACCCCGATGCCGCCGCTGCTGCGCTACGACCTCCCGATCGCCGACGGGCGGGCCCTCGCGCAGCACGTCAACGAATCCACCGCGGAGCTGTGCAGCCATGACCCGAACCGGCTCATCGGATTCGGGATGGTGCCGCTGCAGGAGCCGGACGTGGCGGCTGCCCAGTTGGCCGAGATTCACGAGCTCGGGCTGCACGGTGTGGAGATCGCCTCGCACATCGCGGGCGTCTCGATCGGAGAGGAACGGTTCCTTACGTTCTTCGCCGAAGCGCAGCGGCTCGATCTCGCGGTGTTCGTGCACGCGATGCCCACG
>CAZMXH010000370.1:0-3893 GCA_964570165.1 uncultured Actinomycetes bacterium | reverse complement strand
GACCGTGGTACACGCGGCGCGGGTGGCTCGCCGGCTGGTGGAGACGGCCGCGATGCCGCCAGAGGAGGCGATGGCGCGGTTGCGAGCCGTCCCCGGGATCGGGCCGTGGACGGCGGCCGAGGTTGTCCAGCGCAGCCACGGCGACCCGGACGCGGTGTCAGTGGGTGACTACTCGCTGCCCCGGATCGTCGGTTACGCCCTGGCAGGCGAGCGGACGGCGGACGACGCCCGGATGCTGGAGTTGCTCGAGCCGTACCGCGGGCAGCGCTACCGGGCGTGCCTGCTGCTGCTCAGGTCCGGGCGGCTGCCGCCGCGGCGGGCTCCTCGGCAGCCGGTTCGGGACTTCCGCCGGATGTGACCCGCAGGTTCAGCTGCTTCCACTCTCGCTGCAGGCCGGGCAGCATGGTCACGCAGAAGTAGGCGAGCCCGCAGATCACGAACGCGGGTACGAGGCCGGCCGCGGCGATCAGACCGCCGCCAAGCAGCCCGCCGAACGGTATGCCCGCCCAGGCCAGCGACGATCCCATCGAGGTGACCCGCCCGACCAGCCCATGCGGAATCCGCTCGAAGATGACCGCGCCCAGGATCGGGTTGAGGAACCCGGCGCCGAAGCCCGAGATCAGGAACACCGCAACGGTCAGCGACAGCGGGATGTCCAGCGCCAGGACGACGAAGCGGGGCAGGCCCGCGATCACGAATCCGACGAAATAGGTCAGCCGCCGCGGCATCCGGTGGCCGATGGCGGCAGCCAGCAGGCTAGAACCGATTGCCGCGCCGCCCATCGCGGCGGCGAGCAGGCCGATCGCCTGCGGTCCGGCGCCGGTCTTGTGCGCCCAGACCGGGAGCAGGACCGTGACCATCGCCGCATCCAGAAGGTTGGTGGCGGCGGTCATGGCGTAGATCGACCGCAGCAGCCGGTCGCGGCGGATGAAACGCAGGCCCTCGCCGAGCCGGCGCAGGTAGCCTCCGCCGTCGGCGTGCTCCGGCCGCTCGTTCGGCGGCGCCGTGGCGGTGATGATCACGGCTGCGGCGACGAACGTGGCGGCGTTGGCGCTCATCGCCGGGACCGCGCCCAGCGCGGCGACCAGCGCCCCGGCCGCTGCCGCGCCCACGGTCGTCGCGAGCCGCTCGATCGAGCCGTAGAGGCCGGTGACGCGCTCGAGCGGCACCTTGGCCTTCTCCGCGACCGGCGGGATGAGTGCGCTCTTGCCGCCGTCCGAGGGTCCAGTGGCGGCACCGAGCAACGCGATCATGCCGAGCAGGACGCCGAGGTGCAGCGCTCCGAACGCGTGCAGGATCGGGATGGTGCCGATGACCGCGCCGCCGGCGAGCTCGCAGGTCACGACCACGCGGCGGGGCCCGACGCGGTCGACGAGCGGGCCGGCCAGTGCCTTGGCCAGGACGTACGGGACCATCTGGGCGAACGCGACCAGCCCGGTTTGCGCCGCGCTGCCGGTGGTGGTGATGACGAACCACGGCACCGCGATCTGGGAGAGCCGGGTGCCGGACAGCGATATCGTGTTGGCGCCCAACAGGCCGATCAGTTCGCTCCGGGATCGACGCGGGGGTGGCTGCGCCGTCATTCGACAACGTCCGGG
The DNA here is from genome assembly GCA_964570165.1 of uncultured Actinomycetes bacterium. GTDB lineage: Bacteria > Actinomycetota > Actinomycetes > Jiangellales > Jiangellaceae > JBMCTR01. The sequence goes on along the minus strand of CAZMXH010000370.1, from coordinate 2,295 downwards.
TCGTCGTTCCCGCCGTCCTCCTGGTCTGCGAGCGCACGGGCATCGGGGAAGGCCTGGATCTGGACGGTGACAGGAACCGCGCCGGCCGGCGCCGGGGGAGGCTCGTCCGGGTCGTGCCGACGGTACCGGCCCAGCACGTCCCACAGGTCGTTCTTCAGTTGCACCGTCTCCTCCGGCGTCAGCAGCATGGTCGCGTCGCTGAACGTGACGGAGGCCTTCCACTCCGGCGGCAGAGTGGCGTACTGGTCGGTCGCGCGCTGGATGTCCTCGGCGAGGATCTGGCCGAGGGACCGGACGAACGCCTCCCCGGTCTCAGCCACGGCGGACTCGTCGCGGTCGAAGACGGCGATGGGGTGCGCGGCGCGCCACCAGCGCTCCCGGCCGTGGCCCCGCCCGGTGTCCTCGACGATGAACCCGTAGGCGGCCAGTTGGCGCAGGTGATAGCTGGTCGCGCCGGTATTCAGAGCCAGCCGGCCGGCCAGCGTGGTCGCGGTCGCCGGGCCGTCCGTGCGCAGGATGCCCAGGATCTTGAGCCGGATGGGGTGGGCGAGGGCTCGGACTGACTTCGCGTCCAGCCGAACCGTCCGCTCTCGCTCCACCCAGGCCGGCAGTCTCCGGTCGTCACTCATATACAAACACCTCATTGCAAAGATAAGTGTGCAAGCAGTCCTTTGTAAATGCCGGTGCTGTTGCACGCCGTGCCGCGTGCTGCTGCGAGCTAGCGGGTGACGACGAAGTCAGAGGGGTCGCATCGCGGGTGGTCCGGACCTGGCGCGGCGGGGTGGCCCACCGCGACGACGCCCGCGGGCTCCCACCCGTCCGGCAGCGTGAGCGCTTCGCGGACGGCACCCGTCCCGCTTGCCGGGGCCTGCCACCAGGACGAACCGAGCCCCGCGGCAGCTAGGGCGACCTGCAGGTTCTGGACGGCGGCGCCCATGCCCAGTACGGCTGCGCGATCTTGCGACGGGTCGGGTGGACTGGCGGAGGCGCCGCCAGCGAGATCGGGCACGAGACAGGGGACGATCAACAGGGGTGCCAGGCGCGGCGGTCCGTCGTCCGGCAATGCCTCGCACAGTCGGTCGCGGGCGGCCGCGGACTCCACCAGCACGAACCGCCAAGGCGGTCGCGGTGTGCCGGTCCGCAGCGCGGCCTGACGGTCTGGACTGGCGTAGGCCGGGGCGGATGCGGTCAGCGCGGCCGTGATCGCTTCGCGGACCGCCGCCGGATCGACCGGTTCGGCGGTGAACTCGCGCACGTCGCGCCGGGCGAGCACCGCGGCCCGCATGGCCTCGGGCGTCCCAAGCCGGAAACGGTCCTCGGCCGCAGAGCGGATGAGCACCGCCGCCCCCGGTCCGTCACCCTCCGTGACCAGGTGACCAAGACCCCGGACCACCGCGGCGGGCACGCCGCTGAGCTTGCTCCGCACCAGTTCGGTCGCGGCGGCGAGCTCGTCGGCCACGGCGACGACGGTCATGCCGAGCTCGTTGCCGTATCGGTCCCTGCGCCCCCGGAGGTCGTCACGGGGCACGATGCCGGCGGCGCCGACCGCGAAGTCGACCACGCCGTCCCGCCACGGGCGGCCGGCGGTGTCGGTCATGACGATCCCTACCGTGACCCCGAGCCGCTCCCGCAGCCCGCGGCGCAACGCGCGGGCGGACCCGTCCGGATCCTCCGGAAGCAGGACGACGGTGCCGGGCGCCACGTTGGACGCGTCCACGCCGGCGGATGCGAGCACGAACCCGTGCCTGGTCTCGGCGATCCGGGTACGCCCGCGTGCCGTCGTCCACTCCGACACCACCCGGACGGTCTCGGCGTCGATCGCCTCCTCGCGGTCGACCCCGGGGCGCAACCGGCCCTCCGCCTTGCTCACGATCTTGCTCGTGACCGCGACGATGTCGCCGTCCCGCAGGTCGGGCGCTGCGGCGGCGATGAGTGCGGCGAGGTCCGTACCGGGTACGACCTCGGGCAGCCCGGCAACCCCGCTGACTGTGAACGCCGCGGCCTCGGTCATCGCAGCTGCTCGGCCAGCTCGAGCGCGCGCCTGGCCATCGAGGCCGCGGCCTCGACGTCGCGCATCAGCAGCGGTACTGCGGCGCAGCGCACCCCGAGCTCCTCGACGGCGGGTACCGCGTCGCCGTCCGACTCGTCGATCAGCCAGCCGTCGAGGAAGTCTGCGTAAAGGCCGGCCACGGCCAGCGCGGACGTCTCGACGCCGATCGCCTGGAGGCACGCGTCGGCCATCCCGCGCACCGGCGCCCCTCCGATGATCGGGGACAGCCCCACCACGGGCGCGGT
>CAZMXH010000369.1:0-3904 GCA_964570165.1 uncultured Actinomycetes bacterium | reverse complement strand
GATGTTCTACGGCCCGGGCGCCTGGGGCGCGCCGTCGGCCAGCGCCGTGCTCGGCGACCTGGTGACGGTGGCCCGCAACCGGCTGGCCGGCGCGCTCGGCCCGGGGGAGTCGTGGTACGCCGACCGCCCCGTCCGGCCCATCGGCGAGACGCAGACCCGATACCACATCAGCCTCGACGTGGACGACCGTCCTGGGGTGCTTGCCGCGGTCGCGATGGTCTTCGCCGAGCACGGGGTGTCGATCGAGGCGGTACGGCAGCGCGCGTACGGCCCGGACGACGCCGAGTTAGTCGTGGTGACGCACGTCGCCCGGGACCAGGCGCTGGCCGCTACAGTGGCGGGGCTGCGTGAGCTCGCGGCCGTGCGTGATGTGCTGTCCGTGATGCGCGTCGAAGGGGAGTAGCGGTGGCGCACCTGTGGCGAGGCGTGATCGAGGAGTATCGCGACCGGCTGCCGGTGACCGCGACGACTCCCGTGGTGACGCTGCGCGAGGGTGGGACGCCGCTGGTGCCGAGCCCCTGGCTGTCCGAGCTCACCGGCTGCGACGTCCGCCTCAAGGTCGAGGGCAGCAACCCCACCGGGTCGTTCAAGGACCGCGGGATGACGGTCGCGATCTCCAAGGCGCTCGAGGACGGCGCCACGGCGGTCGTCTGCGCCTCGACGGGGAACACGAGCGCCTCTGCGGCTGCCTACGGGGTGCGCGCCGGCATGACGCCGATCGTGCTGGTGCCGAACGGCAGGATCGCGGGGCCGAAGCTCGCGCAGGCGGTCGTGCACGGCGGAGTGATCGCCACGGTCGACGGCTCGTTCGACGACTGCCTGCGGCTGGCCCGGGAGCTCGCCGACAGGTATCCGGTGGCCCTGGTCAACTCGCTGAACCCGAACCGCCTGGCCGGCCAGAAGACGGCGGCGTTCGAGGTGGTCGACGACCTGGGCGACGCTCCGGACGTGCACGTGCTGCCGGTCGGCAACGCCGGGAACATCGCGGCCTACTGGATGGGTTACAAGGAGTACGCCGCCACCGGTCCGGCGACGAGGAGTCCCCGGATGTGGGGGTTCCAGGCGGCGGGAGCGGCGCCGATCGTGCAAGGCGCGCCGGTGGCGAACCCCGAGACGGTGGCCAGCGCCATCCGGATCGGCAACCCTGCGTCCTGGCACCTGGCCAACGCGGCGCGCACCGAGTCCAAGGGCCTGATCGAGGCCGTCACCGACGAGCAGATCCTCGCGGCGCAGTTGCGGCTTTCCGGCAGCGAAGGGCTGTTCGTCGAGACGGCGTCGGCCGCGGGGATCGCAGGGCTGCTGGCGCTGGCCGAGGCCGGGCGGGTGGACTCCGGGCAGCAGGTGGTCGTGACGGTCACCGGGCACGGCCTCAAGGACGTGGATACCGCCAGCACGTACTACGGCGAGATCCGGCCGTACGCAGTGCCCGCTGATGTCCGGGCGGCTGCCGCGGCGCTCGGGCTGGAGTGAGTTCCGGTGAGCGGCGCGGGAAGCGTCGTTCGCGTGGTCGTGCCGGCGACGAGCGCGAATCTGGGGCCTGGCTTCGACGCGCTGGGCCTCGCGCTGCAGTGGCATGACGTGGTCGAGGCCGAGGTCAGCAGCGGCGGCCTGGAGGTGAGCGTCAGCGGCGCCGGCGCGGATGACGTCCCCCGTGATGAGCGGCACCTGGTGGTGCGCGCGATGTGGGCGACCTTCGATGCGATCGGGGAGTCGCCGCCCGGCCTGACGGTGCGGTGCCTGAACTCGGTTCCGCACGGCCGGGGGCTGGGCTCGTCCGCCGCGGCGATCGTCGCCGGCGTACTGGGCGCGCGGTCGCTCGCGGGCGGCGGCCTGGACGACGACGCGGCACTCGCGTTGGCCGCGCGGCTGGAGGGGCATCCGGACAACGTCGCGCCCTGCCTGCTCGGCGGGCTGACGATCTCGTGGATGTCGAACGGCGTGGCCCGGGCGGTCGGCCTGGACGTCCACCCCGACGTGCGACCCGTGGTATGCGTACCCGAGAGCCGGCTTGCCACGGAGGCGGCTCGCGGCCTGCTGCCGGACGCCGTGCCGCACAGTGACGCTGCGCGGACGGCCGGACGGGCCGCGCTGCTGGTCGAGGCGCTGACCAGGCGTCCGGACCTGCTGCTAGATGCCACGGAGGACGCACTGCACCAGCCGTACCGCGCCGCGGCGATGCCGGCAACGATGGCGCTTCTGCAGGACCTGCGCGCCCGCGGGCTGCCTGCGGTTCTGTCGGGCGCCGGACCGTCGGTGCTGGTGCTGACGACGGGCGAGCAGGAGGTGGCCGTCCCGGACACCTGGCAGGTGCGCCGGGTCCCCGTCGAACGGCGAGGAGCCACCACGTCGCGGGCCGGTGACACGCCCGTCACGGCGAAGTTGCGAAACGCAGGTCCGGCCTAGAGGTGGCGGCTGCGGGACGTGCTAAACTCATGGCTGCACCGACGCCCAGTGGGCTGGTTGCCGTACCCCATGGAGCGGGTTCACCGCATGCATCGTCGATGTTCGCGCCTTTCGAGTTCGGGCTCACCGTACCCAGGGGCTGACTACCAGCCGTGTGTCACGTGCAATCTTTGTCCGGGGGCCGATGCCTCCGGTGGCGATCCTCGCGTCGGCTAGCGTGCCGGCGCCGGTCCAGGGGAAGGACCCTGAGTGACTAACACCGATCTGTTTGGAACACCCGATCCCTCGGGGAACCTGGCTGCAGACAACGCCGAGGGCGTGCCCGCGACTCCGGAACCGGTACGGGCCGAGCAGGCGAGTCTGGACCACACGAGCGCGGAGCCGGTCGGCGACGCGCCGGAGCGGGCCAAGCGTCGCCGGGCGCCCGGCCTGCAAGGCATGGTTCTCGCCGAGCTTCAGCAGCTCGCCGGCAGCCTGGGCATCACCGGCACCGGCCGGATGCGCAAGAACGAGCTGATCGCGGCGATCCAGGCTGCGCAGGGCGGCGACCGGCAGCATGGCGGTGAGGATATGCACCCGCAGACCGACAACAGGCAGCAGTCCGAGAGCGCATCTGCCGAGCGGGCGACCGCATCCGGAGACGCGGCGCCGGCCGCCTCGTCGTCGGAGCCCGCGGCGTTCGCGGGGGCAGAGACGACGGTGGCTCAGGACGCGGCCGCGGCGGCAACGCGCGGGACCACCGCGGGGGAGCCGGCCGGGCACGGCGTGACCGATCACGCGACGGCGCACGGGTCCGAGCAGGATGGGCGGCCGACCGAGCAGGCGTCCGAGCAGGCGACCGGGCAGGCGTCCGGGCAGGGGGAGCCCGCACAGCCTGCCGGCCGCGACGACGCGCCTGGTGGTTCGGATCAGGAGTCCGATGGCGAGGGCCAGCGCGACTTCCAGCGTGACGGCAGCAACCGGGACGATCAGCAACGGAGCCGGCAGCAGGCCCGGTCGGACGACGATGACCGCCGAGGCGGCGGGAACCGCCGGCGCCGTCGTGATCGCCGGGGTGGCAGGGACCGCCGCGCCGGAGGCGGTAACCGCGATCGGGTCGAAGAGCCTCAGATCCTCGAAGACGACGTGCTCATCCCGGTCGCCGGGATTCTCGACGTGCTCGACAACTACGCGTTCGTGCGGACGTCCGGCTACCTGCCAGGACCTAACGACGTCTATGTCTCGCTGGCGATGGTCCGGCGGCACGGGCTGCGCAAGGGTGATGCGATCACCGGCGTGGTGCGGCAACCGCGCGAGGGCGAGAAGCAGCAGAAGTTCAACGCGCTGGTCCGGGTCGACACCGTCAACGGTGCGGACCCGGAAACCGCGAAGCAGCGGCCGGAGTTCGCCAAGCTCACCCCGCTGTACCCGCAGGAGCGGCTACGCCTCGAGACCGAGGCAAGCAACATCAGCACGCGGGTCATCGACCTCGTTGCCCCGATCGGCAAGGGTCAGCGCGGCC
>CAZMXH010000368.1:0-3926 GCA_964570165.1 uncultured Actinomycetes bacterium | reverse complement strand
CGAGAGGAACGAGAGGCCGCCCGAGGAACCAGCTAACCGACCGAGCGGCTGATCGGAAGGTGCTGAGGACTTGAGAACCGAGTCGCTGCACGGCCGTGCGCGCGCGCTGACCCTGTGGGCGGGTACGGATTGGATATTCGGACGGGGTACGAACCAGCGGTCCCACTGACCTGGAGCCACGATGAAGAGCGTCGATCTGCCCGCGGGAACCATTGAGTACCACGACGTCGGATCCGGCCCGGTCGTCGTGCTTCTGCACGGAGTGCTCATGGACCACACGATCTGGGACACGACGCTTCCGCACTTGCCGAGCGGGTTTCGGTACGTCCGGCCCGTGCTCCCGTTGGGCGCCCACAGGCTGCCCATGAGCACCGACGCCGATCGCACCCTTGAAGGCCAGATCACTATCGTCGCCGATTTCCTGGACGCACTCGACGTGCGCGACGTGACCCTCGTCCACAGCGACTGGGGCGGTGCGCTCTTTCTCACGGCCCGCCGCCGCGATCAGGCGGTGACGCGCCAGGTGCTGCTGCCATGCGAGGCATTCGACAACTTCCCGCCTGGTCTTCCCGGCAAGATGGTGACGCTTACGGCGAGCATTCCGGGCGGGCTTGCGCTGGGCGCGCGCCAGCTACGAATCGGCTGGCTGCGCCGATCACCGCTGTTGTTCGGTCAGATGGCCGCCCGGCCGCTGCCCGACGCGCTGGTGCACGGCTGGACCGAACCGCTGCTCCGTAACCCGGCGATCCGCCGAGATCTCCTTGCCTACGTCAAGACCAGGTTCGACAAGCCGGCACTCGTGCGCGACACCGAGGCACTGCGCGACTTCCACGGCGACGCACTCGTGCTCTGGTCTCCTGACAACAAGGTGATGCCAGCTGAGCACGGCCGCCGGCTCGCCGCCCTGCTGCCTCGCGGTCGCTATGCCGAGGTTCCAGGCGCGTACGTGCTGTCGATGTTGGACGAGCCCGAGGCGGTCGCGCGAGAGATCGGGGCGTTCCTGCTCGAGACCGCACATTAGGGCAGCAGGCGGCGACGGTCACAGGATCTTGGGATTGTCCGAACGTGCTGCCCGCGTCAGCGCGAAGTCGACGCGAAGGAGACTGTTTGATGGACCGACGAGACCCGAGCCGCGTGTCCGCGGCGGCGGTTGGCGCCTCCGGATCTGCACGCACATCGGCAGGCCAGAGTGCGTCGCTGCCGTCACTGGACGGCCGGATCACGTTCGATCCGGACGCGCGGCAGGCCGCTGCCGACGACTTCGGCCACCTCGTGCACCGGATGGCGGAGGGTGTGCTGCTGCCGGCGTCCAGTCGAGATGTGGCCGTGGGAATCAGGTGGGCGGCACAGCGCGGGCGCAGGTTCGCCGCTCGCGGGCGCGGGCACTCGGTGTTCGGGCGTTCGCAGGTTGTGGGCGGCGTCGTCGCCGATCTGTCCTGCCTCGACGCCGTTGAGGACGTGCATGATCCAGGCTGCTGGCGCAAGTGGCGCAAGCGGGTCGAGCCGACGCGGCGGCAGCGGCCAGGTTCCACGCCGCCGTCGCCGCCAGACTTGGCCTGAGTGCATCTGAGGAGAGGGCACTGGACCTGCTTGAGCAGAATGGTCCGCTGACTGCTGGCCAGCTGGCCGAAAAGTCCGGGCTGGCGCCCGCCTCCGTCACCGGACTGGTCGATAGGCTGCAGCGCAAGGGGTTCGCTCGCCGGGTCCCACATCCACATGATCAACGACGAGTGCTCATCGAGATCGACCAGGCACCGGCAACATTGGCGCTGCCCCTTCTCAGGGATTTCATCGATTCGCTGGAAGAGCTGCACGCCAGGTATACCGACGACGTGCTTGAGACGATCGCGGCTTACCTCACCGAGGTAGCCGAGCTTCAACGCATGGCCGCTGACAGACTCCAGGCGGCAACGGAGGCCAGGACAGACCCCGCAACACGGCGAGGAACACGACCGGGAAAGGACCAGGCGCGCCGCGCAAGCGACGGCTTGTGAGCCGCCGCCGGAGTGCCCGACCATCGCCAGAGTTCGCCATTCCGAGCGTCGGCGACCGCGGGTAGGCACTACGCTCGCGGCAAGTTTCCAAACCACGAGCGGAAGGGGCTGGCCGTGCTGAGGCAGGTCGAGGCCGGTGTGCTGGTCCACCAGAGCGAGCTACTCCAGAACAACACCGTTGCGGTGCAAGGCCGGGCCGGCATGTTGATCATCGACCCCGGGATACGGGGCGATGAGATGGCCTGCCTGGCGGAGGACCTCCGCGGGTTGGGCCAGCCCGTGGTGGCAGGCTTCTCGACACATCCTGATTGGGATCACGTGCTCTGGCATGCCGAACTCGGCGAGGCGCCCCGTTACGGCACGGCCCGCTGCGCGGCGTTTATGCGAGATCTGCTGGCGGACGCGGACTGGCAGGCCCGCGTCACCGAAGGGCTACCGCCCGAGATCGCGGAGGAGGTACCGCTGGACCTGTTTGGCCTCATCACCGGTCTGCCCGCCGGAACTGGGCAGCTTCCTTGGGATGGCCCTGCGGTCCGGATCATCGAGCATCAAGCGCATGCCGATGGCCATGCGGCCCTGTTGATTGAGGAACGAGGGGTCCTCGTCGCCGGCGACATGCTCTCTGACGTCCTGATCCCGTTGCCTGACTTGGACGCCGCTGACCCGATCGAGGACTACCTCGCAGCGCTGCGGCTGTTGGAAGGCGTGGCGGGCGATGTCGATGTCCTCATCCCGGGTCACGGGTCCGTCGGCGGATCTGATCAGTTACGCGCACGGATCCAACTTGACCGTGCGTACGTACAGGCCCTGCATGACAGCCGAGTTCCCGACGACCCGCGGATCGGCCCATCAGCCAAGCCCGGGTGGGAATGGGTGAGCGACGTGCACGCGGGGCAAGCCCAGCGCCTCGCCCAACGAACAGAGCACGGCGGGACATCCGGCTAGCGATCCGGCGCTGGACTGGCCTGCATTCGCTGGGACTCAGCCGGTGTCTCCGGGGCGGTTCAGACCTGTCTCGTTATCCGACGAGACCGTAGAGTCCATCATCGAGTCCGGAGGACGTGCGGTGGCCGCCGGAGGCGACATCCCCGACGAGGCGGCGGCCACGGCGCTGTTCGACGCTGCCGAGCGCGAGTTCGGCGCCGTCGACGTCCTGGTGCACACGGCCGGAATCATGCCGCTTTCGCCGATCGCACAGCTCGACCTGGAGGTCTTCGACCGGGTTCAGCGCGTCAACGTGCGGGGCACCTTCATCGTCGACAAGCTTGCCGCTCAGCGGCTGCGCCCGGGCGGTGCGATCATCAACTTCTCCACTTCGATCACCCGCCTGCAGGCCCCGACCTACGGCGCCTGTGCGGCATCCAAGGGCGCAGTCGAGGCGATGACGCTGATCCTGGCTCGTGAGCTGCGCGGCCGCGACATCACCGTCAACACAGTCGCGCCCGGCCCCACCGCAACTCCGGCGTTCCTGGAGGGTAAGAGCCCAGAGCTGATCGAGCAGATCGCGGGCAACAACCCGTTCCAGCGGTTGGGTGAACCGGAGGACATCGCCGAGGCCGTGGCGTTCCTGGCCGGCCCCGCCCGCTGGGTCAACGGTCAGACCATCTTCGTCAACGGCGCTGCCGCCTAGGCTCGTTCTGCCCAGCTAGGCCCCGCCGAGCATTGCGCACGCGGCGACGGTGGGGTCGACCCGCGGAACATGCCCTGCCATGCCGTCCCTCGCGGCCTCGTCGATCAGTACTGGTGCCCGCGAGAGACGGGCATATCTCTGACCGCATGGGGAAGTCTCGTTGGGAGTCCCGCTTGACGGCATGTGACATTATGCATAATGTCAGCACCCTAGGGATGCGATGAGGAGGACCCGCATGGTTGCGACACCGCAGGGAATCCGGCACGACGAGGTGGTACCTGCGAAGGGCCACACCGCCTTCG
>CAZMXH010000367.1:0-3929 GCA_964570165.1 uncultured Actinomycetes bacterium | reverse complement strand
CGGGCAGGTCCTCGCCGCCGAACTTGGCGTAGTGCAGGGCGGGCATGTCCTCGTTCCGCTCGAGGAACTCGTCCAGCTCGTCCTCCGTGATCGGAACCTGCGGGAGCACCCACTCGCTCGGTACCTCCTCGCCGTTCCAGATCATGACGGCCGCCTCGATCGGCGTCCGCCACTGGAAGTTCGAGTACACGGGAGCGATCGCGGTCATTCCGGTCTCGTCCCACTTCCGCAGGAAGCTCAGTTCGTCCTCGCCGGTGAAGACCGGATAGTCGTTGCCCGTGTCCTCGTACGCCTCGATCGCGGCCACCGCTCCGTCGCCGGCATCCATCCAGATGCCATCGACGGGCCCCCGCTGCAGGTACTGGGTGACGATGTCCTTGATCTGGGCGCCGTCGCCCTCGGTGAACTCGTTGCCCAGGATCTCCAGATCGGCCTCGCCGAAGATCTGCTGTGCCGCCGCCCACCGATGCTCCAGGACGTCGACCCCGGGCAGGATTCGAAGCGCCAGCACTGTCGACCCTGGCTCCAGGTTCTCCACGAGGAACTCCGCCGCATCCGCGCCGAAGGCGTACCCGCCGATCGGGTGGATGAACGTGACCATGCAGTCGGTCTCGACACCCCGGTCGAACACGATCACCGGGACTCCGCTGTCGCAGGCCGCCTCGACGGCAGGAGTGAGCGTCGCCGTGGTCGACGGGGAAATGATGATCGCATCGCAGTCGCCCGCGTCGATAAACGTCTGGATGTCGGAGATCTGCTGGTTGTCGTCGTCGGCCGCGTCCGATACCCGGAACTCGCCGATCTCGCCGCTCTCCTGATAGACCTCGACCTGCTGCTGCATCGTGATCCATCCGGTGACCCGCCACGGGTTGCTGACCGAAGCGTTGGAGAAGCAGAGCGTGCGGTCGCCCGGGTCGGCCGCGAACTCCGACGTGTCCACCCACTCCGGCTCGATGGCCTGCAGCCACGGCTGGTCGTCCGGCCCTTCGGGCTCGACGTCACGCTGGGCAAGCTGGCGCTCGTACTCGGCGGGGTCGAACCACTCGTCGTCGGGCGCCGTGTCGTCGCCGCCGTCCGACTCCTGCTCTTCGGCCTCTTCTGCGGGCTCCTCTTCCGCCTCGGCTTCGGTCTCCGGCTCCGCCGTGTCCGTTGGTTCATCCGTGGTGCATGCGGCAAGCAGCATGCCCACCGCGGCCGCCGCGGCGACCAGTGTTCGGGTTCGACGCATAGTTCCTCCTTTATCCATCAGTGCTGTGGCTCGGGAGTTCCTTGGGAAGGTGACGGCACGGCGGGCGCGGGCGCTACGCGCCGCTCCCGTGCGGCATAGGCGACGGCGGCGATGATGATCAAGCCTTGCGCGGACGGACGGATCGTCGACGGCAAGGCGAGCTGGTTGAACAGCGTGAACAGTGCCTCGAGCGCCAGCGCACCGCCCATCGCGCCGATCACCGTGCCACGCCCGCCGCCGAGCACGACGCCGCCGAGCACGACGGCCGTGATGGCCGTGAACTCGAGGCCTTGGCCGACTTGCGCGGTGACGCCGGCGAATCCACCGATCAGGACGGCAGCGAAGGTGGCCATGACACTGGACAGGACGAACGCGAGCGTCCGCACCTGCCACACCCGGACCCCTGAGAAGGTCGCCGTCCGGTCGTTATCCCCCGTGGCCATCAGAGTCTTGCCGAACGAGCTGCGCATCAGGAGGATCGCGGCGATCACGAACACGACGAGGATGAGCAGCGCCCAGGGCAGTTGCCGGACGACGGGCATGTCGATGCCGCCGCGGCCAGGTTGGCGAAACGCCTCGGACAGCGCTCCCGTCGGGGCGCCGCCGGTCCAGAACCGAACCGCGCCGTACAGCGCAAGCATCATGCCGAGCGTCGTGATCAGCGACTGCACCTTGAGCACCGTCGTGATCAGACCATTCACCAGGCCGACCGCCACGCCGAACGCGAGCATGAGCAGTAGCACGGGGACGGTACGGCTCTCATCCCCGTCGATCAGCCGGGCGGCGATCACCACCTGGGCTCCGACGAGAGAGCCGACCGACAGGTCCAGTTCGCCGGACACGATCACGAAGTACTGCCCGATCGCGAGCAGGACGATCGGCGCGGCGTTCTTGACGAACGCCATCAGCGACGGCGGCTCTAGGAAGCCCACGTTGACGACGGCGATGACCGCGAAGATGAGCAGCAGCAGCGCGTAGACCGTTCCGGTGCCGCCGCTGAACACCTGACCCAGCACCCGGGCAGGACGGCTGACGACGGTCCTTGTGTGCTCGCGCGTCATCGTCGGTCACCGCCCTGCGGTACCGGCACCGATGGCTCCGGCGCCGGTCTGCGACCGACCGAGCTGCCGCCCCCGCCGTCGAACCGGATCCGCCGTGCCTGCCGGTCGAGCTGCCGGCGCGCGTAGATCGCCACCGCGGCGATGATGATCGCGCCGCGGAGGACGTCCTTGAAGAACGGGTCGACCTGCATGAGGTTGAAGACGGTGTCCAGCACGGCGAGGATCAGCACGCCGCCGACCGTCCCCGCAATGCCGCCCCTGCCGCCGAGCAGCAAGGTTCCCCCGAGCACGACGGCGGCGATCGAGTCCAGCTCGTAGAGGTTGTCGGCGATGCGTGGATCGCCCACGCTGAACCGGGACGCGATCAGTAGGCCGGCGAGCCCTGCGCACATCGCGCACAGCACGTGAGCGGTGACCATCACCCGGCCCGTCCGGATGCCGGACATCCTGGCGACCTCGGCGTTGCCGCCAACGGCGAACATGTGGTAGCCGGTCCGCGACTTGCGCAGGTACAGGATGCCGAGCACCGCCACGCCCAGCATCACCGCTGTCGACAGCGGGATCGGCCCCATCCTGGTATAGCCGAACTGCTGGAACACCGTCGGGACGTCCCCGGCCGGACCCTGGTACTCGGTGTCCAGGTAGCCCCTGATGATCAGGCCCATGCCCAGCGTCGTGATGAACGGGTTGACCCGCAGCACGGCGATCACGAGGCCGTTCGCCAGGCCGATCAACGCGGAGATCGCGAGCACCGCGGCCACGCCCAGCGCGATCCTGGACTCCTCCCCCGCCATTGTCGTGGCGGCCACCAGGCTGGTGAGTGCCACCACGTAGCCGACCGACAGGTCCAGCGACCGGCACAGGATCGCGAACGTCTGGCCGATGGCGATGAAGCCCAGCAGGCTCGATCGTGTGAGCATGTCGACCAGGTTCGCGGTGCTGAACAGGTTGTTGCCCTGGGTCGCAACGAGTGCCGCACCGATCAACACGATGCCGATCAGCGCGAGGTACACGAGCTCAGTGGGGCCGAGTCTCCAGCGCGGTGTCGCGGCCCGCTGCGCAGGTGCGACGGTTCGGCTCATGGCTGCTCCGCTCGCCCGTCCTCGACGTCGCCCGCGACCGTACGGTGCCCGGTCGCCAGCGCCATCACCGCCTCCTCCCCCGCCCTGGCGGGAAGCTCGCCGGCGATCCTGCCGTCGTGCAGCACGACGATGCGATCGGCCATGCCGATCAGCTCTGGTAGCTCGGAGGAGATCATCAGGACCGCGATCCCGGCCGCCGCGAGATCCCGCATGAGCCCGTAGACCTTCTGCTTGGCGCCGACGTCGATGCCGCGTGTCGGCTCGTCGAGGACCATCACCGACGGCTCCGTCGCGAGCCACTTGGCTAGCACGATCTTCTGCTGGTTGCCGCCCGACAGGAACCGCACCTCCTGGTCCGCGTCCCTGTAGGCGACGTCGAGGGACGACAGGATGGACGGTATCCGCCTGGCGCGGCGGCTGGCGGTACGTGACCACACCGCGTCCAGCACCAGCCTGGTGTTCGCGAAGACCGACTGGTCGAGCGCCAGTCCCTCCGCCTTGCGGTCCTCGGTGACGAGCGCGAGGCCCGCCTCGACGGCCTGCCGCGGCGAGCGTGCG
>CAZMXH010000366.1:0-3943 GCA_964570165.1 uncultured Actinomycetes bacterium | reverse complement strand
CCGGGTCCACCAGCTCGCTGTACCCCACGGCGAGCTCCAGCCCGTTGATGACCAGGTCCCACGACTCCGCCAGCCGCGCATCGTGGCGGTGCGGGCGCGCCAGCGGCCGGACCTCGGCCGGATAGTCACGGACGAAGGTCGGTGCCTTGAGCGTGTGCTCGACGAGCTTCTCGTAGAGCTCGAGAACCATCTCGCCAGGCGACCACTCTGGGTCCACATCCACGTCATGCTTCGCAGCAAGCCCGCGCAGCCGCTCGACGTCGCTGTCGGGCGTGACGGGCTCACCGACGGCGGCAGACACCGCGTCGTACAGCGTCACCTGGTCCCACGGCCGTTCGAGGTCGAGCTGCCCGCCTGCGCCGTCAGGGATGACCGTCCGGCCGACGCTGCGCGCAGCGTCCACCACAAGCCCGCGGGTCAGCTCCGCCATCGTGTCGTAGTCGCCGAGCGCCTCGTACGCCTCGAGCATGGTGAACTCCGGGCTGTGCGTGGAGTCCGAGCCCTCGTTGCGGAACGTCCGGCCGATCTCGTAGACCCTCTCCAGGCCACCGACGACCGCCCTCTTGAGGTGCAGCTCCAGCGCGATCCGCAACGTCATGTGCTGGTCGAATGCGTTGAAGTAGGTGGTGAAAGGCCGCGCGGCCGCCCCCCCGTGGGACAACTGCAGCACCGGAGTCTCCACCTCGAGGTACCCGCGCTCGTGCAGGGAGTCGCGCAGCGACCGCAGCACCGCCGCCCGGGTTCGCACCAGCTGCCTCGCGTCCGGGTTGACGATCAGGTCCACATACCGTTGCCGCACCCGCGTCTCTTCGCTCAGCGCCTTGTGGGCCACCGGCAGCGGTCGCAGGGCCTTGGCGACCATCGTCCAGCTGTCGGCCATAACGGACAGCTCGCCCCGCCGGCTCGTGACCACCTCGCCTTCGACCCCGATGTGGTCGCCGATGTCGACGAGGTGCTTCCAGTCGGCCAGCGACTGCTCACCGATCCGATCAAGGGACAGCATCGCCTGCAACTCGGTGCCGTCGCCGGCGCGGAGCCGCGCGAAGCACAGCTTCCCCGTGTTGCGCAGGAATATCACCCGACCGGTGACGGCCACACGGTCTCCCGTGCTGCTCCCGGGAGGCAGGTCGGGATAGGCCGCCCGCAGCTCCGCCAGCGTGTGCGTGCGGCGAAAGTTGCGGGGATACGGTGCGATCCCTCGCCGGGCGAGCTCGGCACGCTTCTCCCGCCGGACACGCATCTGCTCAGGTAGCTCGTCTGGTCCGGCCAGCGGATCTGCGGGGTGGCTCACGAGGGACAAGGGTACGGCCTGCCGCGAGCCAGGCGCGAAGCCATTGCCGGGCGCGTCCCTGACTGCGACATTTGAAGGTGGAGGTGAGCAACCATGGGCGACGTACGCGTTGCGGATCGGGGCTCCCGCGAGATCGTTGTCTTCCTCAGCGGCGACGTCGACGAGACCATGTCGGAGTCTCTGCACGAGGCCGTCGACCGAGTCGCCAGGCTCGAGGCCCTGGAGGGGCTCAGCCATGCGGTTGTCGACATGCACGCCGTCACCTCGATGGGTGCTGCCGGGATCGAGTTTCTCCGGGAGCTCGAGGGCCGCGGCAAGCGCGCAGGCTTCGAGGTCTCCTTCTCGAACATGAGCGCTGCGGCTCATCGGGCCGCGGAGGAGGCGGGCTGGCCCTTCATCGAACACAGTCCGCCTAAGCAGGAGTCCCGCTGAACTAGCGGGACTCGGCGTTGCGGTCGTAGACGAGGTGGAGGCCCACCAGGGTGAGCCACGGCTCATGATGGTCCACGCTGCGGCACTCGGGGAGGACCACCTCGGCCAGGCCGCCGGTGGCGATCACCGTGACCTCCTCCTGCGAGACGCCGAGTTCGTCCACCATGCGTGCCACGATGCCGTCCACCTGGGACGAGAAGCCGAACATCGCTCCCGACTGCAGGGCCTCCACGGTGTTCTTGGCGATCACCGAGCGCGGGCGCAGCAACTCCACCCGGCGCAACTGCGCTCCGGCGTCGCCGAGCGCGTTGAGTGACACCTCGATGCCCGGAGCGATCGCGCCACCGAGGTACTCGCCGCGAGCCGAGACGACGTCGAAGGTCGTGGCGGTTCCGAAGTCGACGACGACGGCCGGGCCGCCGTAGAGGTGGCGGGCCGCGAGCGCATTGACGATCCGGTCGCTGCCCACCTCGCGCGGGTTGTCGACGAGCACCGGAATGCCCGTGCGCACCCCCGGCTCGACGAGCACCGACCGGACGTCCGCGTAGTATCGGCCCACCATCGTGCGCATCTCATGAAGCACGGCGGGAACGCTGGAGCACACGGCGACTCCGGTGACGTGGTCCCTGTTCCCGCTTCCGCCAAGCAACCCGCGCAGCAGCGCCCACAGCTCGTCCGCCGTGCGGCGAGCCTCCGTCGCCACCCGCCACCGCTCGACGACCTCCTCGCCGTCCAGCAGGCCGATCAAGGTCTGGGTGTTTCCGACGTCGATCGCGAGCAGCACCTGTCACCACACCTCGCGCAGGTCGAAGGCGATATCCAGCGCGGGGGCGGAATGCGTGATCGATCCCACCGCCAGGTAGTCCACTCCTGTCTCGGCGTACGAGCGCGCGGACTCGAGGGTCAGGCCGCCGCTGACCTCGAGCTTGGCGCGCCCTGCCACCGCCCGCACGGCGCTGCGGACGTCCTCGACCGAGAAGTGGTCCAGCAGGATCAGGTCCGCCCCTGCCGCAGCGGCTTCGGCCGCGCCGGCCACATCGTCGACCTCGACCTCTACCGGCACGCCAGGAAAGGCGGCGGTGACCGCGCGGTACGCCGCGGCCACACCTCCGGCGGCGGCGATGTGGTTGTCCTTGATCAGGGCGGCGTCGGACAGCGACATCCGGTGGTTGGCCCCACCTCCGCACCGGACGGCGTACTTCTCCAAGGCCCGCAGCAGCGGCGTCGTCTTGCGGGTGTCGCGGACGACAGCCCCAGTGCCGGACAGCGCGTCCGCCCAGCGGCGGGTGGCCGTCGCGACCCCTGACAGCCGGCACAGCAGGTTCAGCGCCGTCCGCTCGGCGTGCAGCAGCGCGCGGGTAGGCCCGCGGACCGTCGCGAGCACGCCGCCGCGACTCAGCCGATCCCCGTCGGCCACGTGACCGCGGAACTCGACGTCCCCGCCGGACGCGGCCCGGAAGACCGCCCGCGCCACCCAGAGCCCGGCCACGACACCGTCGGCTCTCGCCACGAGGTCCCCGGCGGCCCGCTGGTCGGCCGGCACCGTGGCCGCGCTGGTGACGTCGACCCCACCCGCGAGGTCTTCGTCGAGCGCCGCCCGCACGAGCGCCTCGGTCGCTTGATCGAGTGCCGCGTCGCTCATGCGCGCCCCTCGAACCGGGTTCGCACCGCACCGTCACCGTCCAACCGGCTGACCAGGTGGCCCTGCCACCGCTCGTCGTCCCGCTCGGGGAAGTCCGCTCGCCAGTGCCCGCCGCGGCTCTCCTCGCGCAGGGCGGCATGCTGGACCAGCGTGGCGGCCACCGTGTGCAGGTTCGTCGCCTCCCATGCCTCGGTGTCGGGCTCGGTGGCGGCTCGCTCGTCGGCCAGCCGGTTCAGCGCCTCCGCGGCGGCCTGCAGGGAGGAGGCGGATCGGACGACGCCGGCTCCCGTCGTCATGGTCCCCTGGACGAACAGCCGCGCGTCGGCCGCGAGCAAGCCGGCTGGGCCGGGCCGGTCGACCGGATCGGTCTGCGGCGGCAGCCCTTCCGCCAGTTGCTCGGCGATGCGGTGGCCGAACACCAGACCCTCGAGCAGCGAGTTGGACGCCAGCCGGTTGGCCCCGTGCACCCCGGTGTGGGAGACCTCGCCGCAGGCGTAGAGCCCGTGGACCGACGTCCGTCCGTCCAGATCCGTCCGGACTCCACCGCTCGCATAGTGCTGCGCGGGGGCCACGGGCAC
>CAZMXH010000365.1:0-3949 GCA_964570165.1 uncultured Actinomycetes bacterium | reverse complement strand
GCGGGGCATCGAGGACGGCTGGTTCACCGGGGAGATCGCCGAGTCGGCCTTCCGGTACCAGCAGAAGCTCGAGAAGGGCGACAAGAAGATCGTCGGGGTGAACGTCCATACCGACACCGTCAGCGGCGATCTCGACATCCTCCGCGTCTCGCATGAGGTCGAGGAGCAGCAGCGCAAGACGCTGGCGGAGCGGCGCTCATCCCGGGATAGCGCGGCGGTCCGCGCAGCGCTCCGGACGCTGGTCGATGTCGCGCGTGGGTCGGGCAACACGATTCCGGCCATGCTGGACGCCGTCCGTGCCGAGGCCACGCTCGGCGAGATCTGCGGCGCGTTGGTGGAGGTGTGGGGCAGGTACGCCGAGCCCGCCCGGTTCTGACCGCCCTCGCCAGCCGACCTGTCCGCCGGACACACCTGATCGAGCAGGTCAGTGAGTTGTCCGGCCTGACAACTCGACGGACGGGGGCGGTTTCGCCTTGACCGCCGATTCGGGGAGGATGGAGGTATGAGCGCGGAAAGCTTTATGCGCCCCGGTGCGGTGGATCTATCGGCGCTGAAGGCGAAGGCGGAGGCCCCGTCCGGATCCGGTGGGAGCGGCGGCGGGCTCGTCGTCGACGTGACCGAGGCGACGTTCCAGAACGAGGTGCTGCAGCGGTCGATGTCGGTGCCGGTGGTCATCGACTTCTGGGCGGAGTGGTGCGGACCATGCAAGCAGCTGTCGCCGGTGTTGGAGAAGCTCGCCAGAGAGTACGGCGGACGGTTCGTGCTCGCCAAGATCGACGTAGACGCGAACCAGCAGCTCGCCGCCTCCGCACAGGTGCAGAGCATTCCTATGGTGCTAGGCGTGATCAAGGGCCAGGCGGTGCCGCTGTTCGCCGGAGCGCTCCCGGAAGCCGAGGTGCGCAAGTACCTCGACCAACTCCTCCAGGTAGCCGCGGCCAACGGCGTCTCGGGACGGGTGTCGACCGACGAGAGTGCCGGGGAGGGGGAAGCCGAGGAATCGCGCGACTCCCGGTTCGACAAGGCCTATGACGCCATTGAGCGGGGCGATTACGACGCGGCGGCAGCGGCGTACGAGGAGGTGCTGAACGAGTCGCCCGGAGACGCCGACGCGAAGGCCGGGTTGGCGCAGGTGTCGCTGCTGCGCCGCACCGCCGGTGTCGACCCGGCCGCGGCCCGGTCCGCAGCCGACGCCGCACCTGACGACGTGGGCGCGCAACTGCTCGCAGCCGACGTCGAGGTGGCCAACGGCCAGGTGGACGAGGGATTCGAGCGGTTGCTGGCGGCGATCCGGGCAACCTCCGGTGATGACCGGGACCGCGCGCGCACCCGGCTCGTCGAGCTGTTCGATGTGGTGGGCTCCTCCGACCCACGGGTGGCCAAGGCACGGTCGGCGCTCGCCAGCGCGCTGTTCTAACCTTTCGAGTCGTGCGCCCGCGACCCGGCTCGGCGGAGGATTCGATAGCGTCGCCAGGGATCCGAGGAGGGCGATCCTGAAGATGCGACGCTTCGTCCGAGTGGTTGTGCTCGCAGCCGGCCTGCTGCTCACGCTTGCCGGGGTTGCCGCCGCCGTACTGGTAGGACCCGACGACACCGTCAGCAGCGGTGAGCGGGAGCTGACGACGGACACCGCGGCGATCGCCACGGCACCGTCGGTGCTCGACTTCGTGGGCCCCACACTGCACGTGGCGGCGGAGTCCCAGTCCGGGGAGGTCTTCGTCGGCGTCGGCCACGAGGTCGACGTCCGCGCCTACCTGGAAGACGTGGTCCACGAGGAGGTGGCGCGGCTGGGCCTGCCGTGGTCGCCGCAGCTGCAGCCGAGCGAGGGCGGCGAGGAGGCCGCCGCTGTGGAGCCGGGCACTCGCGACTGGTGGTACGCGCAGGCCAGCGGTCCGGGACGGCAGGAGATCGGGTACGCGCTCGGGGACGAGCCGGTGAGCGTCGTGCTGATGTCGGCGGACGGCCGTGCGCCCGTCGCGGCAGACGTCGAGGTGGGCCTGCAGTTCGAGGGCCTGTTCAGCACGTTCCTGCTGGTCGCTGGCGTGGGCGTGGTGCTGCTGCTGATCGGAGTGTTCCTCCTCCGGCGCCGCCGAAGGCCCCGTCTTGTCGCACTGGGTCCGGAGTACGAGCCGGAGACGCAGCCAGCCCAGGAGAGACGACTGTGAGGACCCGAGCCGCCGCGGTCGCTGCCGTTGCCGCCATTGCCGGCATGCTAGCCGCGGGCTGTGTGTCGATGCCGGAGGAGCGCACGCCGCTGCCGGAGGGCAAGGTCGCCGTAACACCGCAGCAGGCGGCAGGTGTCCTCGACCGCTACGACGAGGTCAGCAACGACGCCACCATGAAGCGGGACGCGGACGCGGTCGCGACGGTCGAGACAGGGCCCATGCTGCAGACGTCCCGGACCAGCTACCGGCTCGCGGAGGCGAACGGCGAGGCGCCGGCGGACCCCTTCTACCACACGGACGTCAAGGCCTTCGCGCCGCGGTTCGAGGAGTACCCGATGTGGTTCGTGTCGGTGTCGCGGGTCAACAGCGATCCGGAGCGGATCGCCGTCCAGGCGCTGACCAGGGAGAGTGCGATCTCCGAGTGGCTCGTCGAGCAGTCGGCCATGGTCGGTGCGGCGGAGCTGCCCGGCATCCGCCAGGTGAACGGGGCGATCGCGGAGGTGACCGACGAGCAGGCTGAGGCGGTCGACGCCGTGCTTGAGCAGGTGTACGCGTACCTGGCGGGCGGCGAGGCGGCCGCGGATCTCGACCTGGCGATCGACGGGCTGGACAGCTACCGGACCTGGTCGGAGGAGTCGACGATTCAGCTCGAGGAGGTCACCGAGCCGACCGTCAGCTGCGAGACCGACGACCGTGCAGCGGTGCGGTTGCTACCCACGGAGACCGGTGTGCTGGGTGTCGCCACCGCAGTTTGCACCCTCGAGCAGTCGCTGCGGGAGGACGTCTCCGGGGAGATGACCCTTGGCGGCGACCTCAGCGCACTGGCACCGGAGGCGGGCCGGCGGGTGGAGTTCATCAGCTCCCACCCGCTGGTGGTGTCGGTTCCGGACAGTGGGCCGGCCGAGGTGTTCTCCGGCGGCTGGCGGTGGGCCGACGTCACGATGTCCGGGGGAGAGGGCGACGACTAGCGCCGCTTGTCTGAGGCACGGCTGGGGCAGGCCTGCTGCAGGTCACCTGATCGGCTTGTGCAGAGTGATCAGATGACCGAGGAGCCTTGGGCGAGTGTGGGTAGTCCACCTGATCTCGTATCAGCATGCGGACGCCTGACGATCAGGTTACGAAAGTTGCGCCCTGTCGGTTGGTTGTTCACCTGATCCGCGTCAGTCGCGCGGCCGCAGCCAGAGGGTGCCGAGTGGGGGGACGCGCAGCCTCGCGGAGACGGGGAACCCGTGCCAAGGGACCTGCTCGGTCGCCACGCCGCCCAGGTTGCCGACCCCGGAACCGCCGTAGTCCCCGGCGTCGGTGTTGAGGATCTCGTCCCACCGCCCGGGCCGCGGCAGGCCGACCCGGTAATCCTCGTGCGGGACCGCGGCGAAGTTCGCAACGCACGCGATCACCGAGCCGTCGGTGCCCCAGCGCAGGAACGACAGGACGTTGCCGGCCGTGTCGCTCGGGTCGATCCAGCCGAACCCGGCCGGGTCAGCGTCCTGCGACCACAGCGCCGGCGTCTCCGAGTAGATCCGGTTCGCGTCGGCCACGAGCCGCTGGACGCCGGCGTGATCGGCGTGGTCCAGCAGCCACCAGTCGAGCTCGCGGGACTCCGCCCACTCCGCCTCCTGGGCGAGCTCGCCGCCCATGAAAAGCAGCTTCTTGCCCGGGTGGGCCCACATGTAGGCGTAGAACGCCCGCAGGTTCGCCAGTTGCTGCCAGCGGTCGCCGGGCATCTTGCGCACCAGCGAGCCCTTGCCGTGGACGACCTCGTCGTGGGACAGCGGCAGCACGAAGTT
>CAZMXH010000364.1:0-3984 GCA_964570165.1 uncultured Actinomycetes bacterium | reverse complement strand
GTCGCCCAATCCCGCCGGGCGGCGCAAGGCGACCCGGAGGCGATGGACCTGGACGAGGACTTCCTGCGCGCGCTGGAGTACGGGATGCCTCCTGCTGGCGGAATGGGCCTCGGCGTTGACCGGCTGGTGATGCTCCTGACCGGCACGGGAATTCGCGAGGCGATCCTATTTCCGATGGTTAAGCCCGAGTGACCGTCGCCGTTCGGAGGGCTCGCACGGCGGACGTCAGGGCGATTCGCCGGCTGCTGGACACCTATGCCGCGGACCGCATTCTCCTTTCGAAGGAGACCGTGACGCTGTACGAGGACGTCCAGGAGTTCTGGGTGGCCGCAGCACCCGACGGAGCCGTCGTGGGCTGTGGTGCGTTGCATGTGATGTGGGAAGATCTCGCGGAAGTGCGCACACTTGCCACAGATCCCGCGTGGGTCGGCCGCGGGGTAGGCGGAGCGATACTGGAGCAACTGATCGCGGTTGCTCGTGATCTTGGCATTTCCCGGGTATTCTGTTTGACTTTCGAAGTAGACTTCTTCGCTCGACACGGATTCGAGGTCGTCAAAGAGACTCCGGTGGCTCCCGATGTCTACACGGAGTTGCTTCGGTCGGACGACGAAGGCGTTGCCGAGTTCCTGGATCTAGACCGTGTGAAGCCGAACACACTGGGCAATACACGCATGTTGCGCCAACTTGAAAGCTGATCCGTAGCGTAATATAGATTTATGCGCGTGTTGCCGATGGCATAGTACTTTAGGGATGGCAACACGGAATCAGGTTAAGGAAGGACAGCCCGATGGCCAAGAAGGTCCAGACACTTCTCGTCGACGATCTCGATGGTGGTAGAGCTGAGGAGACGGTCAGCTTCGCACTCGACGGCGTTTCATACGAAATCGACCTATCCAAGTCGAATGCCCAGGCTTTGCGGGACGCCCTTTCGAAGTATGTCGCGGCCGCACGGCGAACCGGTGGGCGCCGGGCCCGGGGCAGGGCGCGCGGTCGCACCAGCGCTGAGACCGCCGCGATCCGCGAGTGGGCGCGGAGCCAGGGATTCAAGATCTCTGACAGGGGCCGGATCCCAGCAGACATCCTCGAGAAGTACGAGGCCGCCAACCGCTGAGCCGGCCCGACGCCCATTGATCACGTGAACCACCCCGTTGGGTCCTGTACTAGGCGTCCAGCCCTAGTACAGGACCCAACGGGGTGGTTCACGTGATCAATGGGCGTCGCCGCTGCGTCAGGCTTGACGGAACGTCTGCTGCTGGTAGCCGAGGCCGTCGATCTCCAGCCGGACGGAGTCGCCGTCCCGCAGGTAGGGCTTGTCGGACCGGCCGAGCGCGACTCCCGCGGGAGTGCCGGTGTTCACCACGTCACCGGGCTCCAGGACCATGAACTGGCTCAGGTACCAGACCACGTAGTTCACGTCGAAGATCAGGTCCGCGGTGCTGCCGTCCTGCCGCAACTCATCATTGACCCACAGCCGCAACCGCAGGTTCGCCACATCGCTGATGTCGCCTGCAGGCACCAGCCAGGGCCCCAACGGGTTGAAGGTCTCGCAAGACTTTCCCTTGACCCACTGGCCGCCGCGTTCAAGCTGAAATTCTCGTTCCGAGACATCGTTCGAGATCGAATAGCCCGCCACGACCTCCGCAGCCGCTTGTGGGGAGTCCAAGTAGCGCGCACGCTTTCCGATGATGACTGCTAGTTCGACCTCCCAGTCGGTCTTGGTACTGCCCCTGGGAATGAGCACATCGTCGTACGGGCCAACCACCGTATTGGGCGCCTTCATGAAGATAACGGGTTCATCTGGAGGTCGTTGTCCGGTCTCCGCGGCGTGATCACGGTAGTTCAGCCCGATACATACGATCATCCCGGGCCGGGCGACTGGAGGACCAATGCGCCGTTCGGCGGCCGCAATGACCGGCAGTTCGCCGGCGCTGACCGCATGCCGTGCCCGCGCGATCCCGTCGTCAGCCAGAAATCGGCCGTCGATGTCGTCGGTCAGCGGTGTCAGATCGTAAACGATGCCGTCGTCAGAACGCACCGCCGGCTGTTCATCACCCGCAGGCCCTAAACGTATAAGTTGCATTGCAATAGCATGCCGTTTCCGCTGCCGCGGGTACGATCCGGTCCATCATGTGGGCCAGGTGACCTCGGGATCCCAGGCCTGGTCGGGCTGGGTTGCCAACCGCACGTACTCCGCTGCAATGCGCTCGTGCTCGAAGCCCGGTGTGCCGAGCAGTCCGTCGATCGTTACCGTGACGACACGCACGCCATCGGTGCGCAGTTCGGCGGCCAGCGACAGCGCAAGATTGCGCACGGCCGCCTTCTGGACGGCGAGCGCCGCCGACCATGTGGAGCCGGTCTTCGCCGAGCCGCTGCCGGTCACCAGGATTGTCCCCCGCCCTGCTGTCCGCATCGCGGGCGCGACCTCCTGGGCGGCGACGAGCAATGACCCGGCCGCGAGGGCAAGGCCGTCCATCAGGGCCCGCAACGGCGTCTCGGTGGGCGGCGCCTCATACGCCACGGACGGGTTGTGGACGAGCACCGTCGGGTCGCCGTACCGCGACCGGATGTCGGCGAAGGCCGCGCGCAATGCGCCCTCGTCGGTGGCGTCCACGGCAACCGTGGCCTCAGCGCCGACCTCATCGGCAAGCTCGTCGAGCCGACCGGGGTCGCGGGCTAGCAGGACGACACGGTCGCCGCGCTCGGCGAACGCCGCGGCCACGGCCCGTCCCAGACCCGGCCCGGCGCCCAGGATCACGGCCAGTTCAGGCGACGTGCCGAACGGTTCCGGCATGATCGGCAGTCTAGGCGTGGAGGATGACCTCGAGCGAACGCGGGCCGTGCACGCCGACGACCCGCTGCAACTCGATGTCGCTTGTCGCGCTCGGCCCGCTGATCCAGGTGAGAGGCCGGGTCGGGGTCAACCGGGCTACGGCGGCGGGCACCGTGGCGACGATCCGCTCCACCTGCATGACGACGAGGTGGTAGTCGGGAACCAGGGTGCAGGCTCGGCGCCCCTGCCCAGGCCCGCCGTCCAGGACCAGTGTTCCAGTCTCGGCGACGGCCGCGGCGCACGTCGTGATCACGCCGTCCAGCGCATCCAAGACGTGCATCGGCAGTGGCGGGTCGTCGGTGAGCACCTCGACGCCGGCGCTCTCATCAAGCAGCGATGGATCGAGACCGCTGGGGACGAGCACCCGCCGCGCGCCGCGCTCGCGCAGCGCTGCGGCCACTGACCGGGGCAGGTCGAGGGCTGTTGCGCGGCGGACCCTGGCGCCGTAGTCGGTGAGCCGGTCGGCAAGCAGGTCGGCGAGCTCGTCCGGCCGCGCGGACGCTGCTCCCATGCCGGCCTCCGCGGTCCGGTAGTCCCGCGCGACCGAGGCAGGCGCCGGCCGGTCGCGGAGCGCCGTCCTTATCCGGGACAGCACCTCCTCGCGCGGGGTCACCGGCCCGCCCTCCTGGTACGAGACCACCAGTCCCGGAACGTCTCCGGCGGCGGGTCCGGGATGTCACGGGCGGAGACCCAGCCGGACAGCGGCGCCGGAAGCGCTCTCCGGCCCACCAGGGGACGGCCGAGCCGGCCAAGGCGCAGGGCGCGCCGCCACCGGGACGGGCGGCTCATCGTCCACGCCGCGGCTGCCATCGCGACCTGCTCGGCAGTCGGCACCCGGCGCGACCGCCGCGCGTCCACGACCCGCTCTCGAAGGTGCACCAGCATGCTCGGGAGGTCGATGGCGACGGGGCAGACGTCGTAGCACGCGCCGCACAGGCTGGAGGCGTAGGGCAGCGAGGGGTTCTCCCCGACACCGGTGAGCTGCGGCGACAGCACCGCCCCGATCGGGCCCGGGTAGACCGAGCCGTACGCATGGCCGCCGGTCCGCTCGTAGACCGGGCACACGTTCAGGCACGCCGAGCAGCGGATGCAGCGCAGCGCAGCCCGGCCGGACGGATCCGCCAGGGGCGCCGTCCGCCCGTTGTCGAGCAGGA
>CAZMXH010000363.1:0-3999 GCA_964570165.1 uncultured Actinomycetes bacterium | reverse complement strand
GCCGCACCCTGGCTACCTTCCGGAGCGCAGAGTTCGGCTTCTTGGGGGTCGTCGTGTAAACGCGCAGGCACACGCCGCGGCGCTGCGGGCTCCCCTTCAGCGCCGGGGTCTTGTTCTTGGCCACCTTGGCCTTGCGGCCCTTGCGGACCAACTGCTGGATCGTGGGCACTAGGTCTCCGTTGTCTTCGCGTCTGTCGGATGCCGATCGGATGGATGCGTCGTGGGCGCCTGCACCTCTAAGCGGCGCCGAGGCCAGGCGAACCGGGCCGCTGCTGCACTTCACGGCGACCCCCGCGGTCGGGCGTGTCGCCCGTCCGGCCCCTACACCACCGGGAAGCCAGGCAGCGTGGTGGGTACTGCTCCGCCGACCGCCTACAGGACAGGGCCGCAGGCACGACGGATTGCCCGGAGCACTCCAGGCACAAGGATAGAGATTACCTGGTGCGGGGTACGCAGGTCAAAGAGAGACCACACTTCCGAGTTGTCAGGGCCCGCTCACCCAGACCTGCTGGTCACGCAGTTGTCCGGCCTGACAGGTTAGTTGGGGTAACCGGGGTTATCCACAGATTTGCGCCTCAGGTCCAATGCTGCCTCTCAGTGGAGCAACCTGGAGATCGTGACGGATCCTGCGACCCCGGAGCTGGTCCCTGACCTGCTGCAGCGGCAGTGCGGCGTGGCACGCATCGACCAGCTCATGGCGGCCGGGATGAGCCGTGACGCCATCAAGCGGCAGCTGGCCTGGGAGCGCTGGCAGCCGATCGGGTCGACGGTTGTGGCCAACCACAACGGTCCGCTGACCCAGGAGCAGCAGCAGTTCGCTGCCGTGCTGGGTGCGGGCGCCCGGGCAGCGCTGTGTGGTCGCAGCGCCGCCGCATGCCAGGGGCTGACGGGGTGGGACGACGGTCTGATCCATGTGCTGGTTGAGCATGGGACGACCCCGCCCGCGCTGCCGCTGCCTGTCAAGATTCACGAGTCTCGGCGGTACGTGCCGACTGCGGACCAGCGTCCTGCTCGGACCCCGCCGATGGTCGCGTTCGACCGCAGTGTCATCGACGCCGCCGCGTGGACCTCCCGCCAGCGGAGTGCCTGCGGCCTGGTCATTGCGGCGGTGCAACAGCGACTGACCAAGCCCGACCGGCTGCTCGAACAGCTGGACAAGGTCGGCCGGGTACGACACCGGCGGTTGCTGCGGACCGTGCTCCGGGACGTTGCCGGCGGCGCGCAGGCGCTGTCCGAGGTCGACTTCGGCCGGCTGTGCCAGAGGTACGGGCTGCCGGCACCGGTCCGACAGTCCGTCCGGGTGGACGGTCAGGGCCGCCGGCGCTACGTGGACGTGGAGATGCGGTCACGATCCGGCAAGAGCTGGCTCATCGAGATCGACGGCGCAGTTCACCTGATCGTTGGCAACTACTGGACCGATATGGCACGTGCCAACGAACTCGTCATCGGAGGCGAGTCGCTCCTGCGCTTCCCCACGGTGATGCTCTACCTCGACGAGGCCACGGTCGTCCACCAGCTCCGGCGGGCTCTGGACGACTGACCGCATCGCCCACGCCCCCCGCCCTTACGAGTTGTCAGGCCGGACAACTCGCTGACCTGGGAGAATACGGCAACCGACCCTGACAAGTCGCAGCTGCGGGTAACCCATCAGCGACTTGTCAGGGTCGGTGCACGCGTCAGCCCTGGTCGGCGGGGTGGGCGGGCTGACAACTCGCCGGGGGGGGGGGGGGCAGCCGTAGGGGCCGACGTCGTAGTCCTCGATCCGGACAGCCTCGCCGGAGCCCTCACCGAACTCGTACGCCGGGTACTCCGTCCCGTAGTCGACCATCGAGTACATCGCCGCCTTGGCCTCTTCGGTGGGCTCGACCTTCAGGTCGCGGTACCGTGGCAGGCCGGTGCCGGCGGGGATGAGCTTGCCGAGGATGACGTTCTCCTTCAGCCCGATCAGCGGGTCGGACTTGGCGTTGATCGCGGCCTCGGTCAGCACCCGGGTCGTCTCCTGGAACGACGCTGCGGACAGCCAGGAATCGGTGGCGAGCGACGCCTTGGTGATGCCCATCAGCTGCGGCCGTCCGGAGGCAGGCGTGCCGCCCTCGGCGACCACCCGCCGGTTCTCCGACTCGAAGCGGGTCCGCTCGACCAACTCGCCTGGGAGCAAGTCCGTGTCCCCGCTTTCCAGCACGGTGATCCGGCGCAGCATCTGCCGCACGATCATCTCGATGTGCTTGTCGTGGATCGACACGCCCTGCGACCGGTAGACCTCCTGCACCTCGTCGGTGAGGAACACCTGGACGGCCCGCTGCCCGAGCACCCTCAGCACGTCGTGCGGGTCGGGCGTACCGGCGTGCAGCAACTCCCCGACCTGGACGGTGTCGCCGTCCTGGACCCGCCACTGGGCGATGCCCGGGCTACGGCGGTTGGTCCACTCGTAGATCCGGCGCGAGATCGGGAACGCCTGCTCCTCCGCACCGTCGTCCGGGACGACGACGATGCGCGGGCCCTTGGCGTCATCCTCGACACGCACCCGCCCGGTGGCCTCGGCGATCGGAGCCTTGCCCTTTGGCGACCGGGCCTCGAACAGCTCGACCACCCTTGGCAGGCCGTGGGTGATGTCCTCACCGGCGACCCCGCCGGTGTGGAACGTCCGCATGGTCAGCTGCGTCCCCGGCTCGCCGATCGACTGGGCCGCGATGATGCCGACCGCCTCGCCGACGTCGACGAGCTTGCCGGTAGCAAGCGACCGCCCGTAGCACATCGCGCACACGCCGGACCTGCTCTCGCAGGTCAGCACGCTGCGCACGCGTACCGTCTCGACGCCTGCCTCGACCAGGGAACGGATCTCCGCGTCACCGAGGTCGCTGCCGGCCGTTGCCACCAGCGACCCGTCGGCGCCCTTGACGTCTTCGGCAAGCTGCCGCCCGTACACGCTGGTCTCAGCGTTCGGGCTCACGACCAGCGAGCCGTCGGGCCCGCCCGAGGCGATCGTGAGGACCAGCCCGCGCTCGGTACCGCAGTCGGCCTCGCGGACGATGACGTCCTGCGACACGTCGACGAGCCGCCGCGTCAGGTAGCCGGAGTCCGCCGTCCGCAGCGCGGTGTCGGCCAGACCCTTTCGGGCACCGTGGGTCGAGATGAAGAACTCCAGCACCGAGAGCCCTTCGCGGAAGCTGGACTTGATCGGTCGCGGGATGGTCTCACCCAGCGGGTTGGCGACCAGGCCGCGCATCCCAGACAGGTGGCGGATCTGCATCCAGTTGCCGCGCGCTCCGGAGGCAACCATCATGTGGATGCCGTTCTCCCGGTCGAACGCGGTCTTCATGGCGTCGTCGACCTTGTTCGTGGCGTCCGTCCAGATGTCGATGAGCTCCTCGCGGCGCTCACCTGCCGAGATCACGCCCCGCTCGAAGTTCTTCTCAACCTTCTGGGCCTTCTTCTCGTACTCGTCGAGGATCTGCTTCTTCTCGGCGGGCATCGCGACGTCCTCCACAGAGATCGTCACCCCGGACCGGGTCGCCCAGTAGAAGCCGGCCTCCTTCAGCGCGTCCAGCGTCGCGGCCACCTGAACCTTCGGATACCGCTCGGCCAGTGCGTTGACGATCGTGCCGAGGCGCTTCTTCTCGACCTCGGCGTTGACGTACTCGTAGTCCTCCGGCAGCGCCTCGTTGAACAGGGCACGTCCGAGCGTGGTGACCAGCGTCACCGGCTGGCCCGGCTCCCAGCCGTCAGGGGCCTGCCAGTCCGCCGGCGGCACGACGTTGCGCACGCGCAGCGTGATCGGCGCCTGCAGCGTGATCTCGCCGGCGTCGAACGCCGCGATCGCCTCCGCGGTCGAGGAGAAGGCTCGGCCCTCGCCGGGCTGGTTCTCCCGCTGCGTCGTGAGGTAGTACAGGCCCAGCACCATGTCCTGCGTCGGCATCGTGACCGGACGGCCGTCCGCCGGCTTCAGGATGTTGTTGCTCGAGAGCATCAGGATCCGCGCCTCGGCCTGCGCCTCCGCGG
>CAZMXH010000362.1:0-4000 GCA_964570165.1 uncultured Actinomycetes bacterium | reverse complement strand
ACCTGCGCTTCCAGTCGGCCACCGGTCAGCTTGAGAGCCACGGGCGGCTTCGCGCCGTCAAGCGCGACATCGCTCGCATCTACACGGTGATCCGCGAGCGTGAGCTGGGAATTCGCGCGACTCCGGCCCCGGCTGAAGTCGCATCCACGGCGAAGAAGAAGTCCGCCAAGGCGAAGAAGGACACCGATCAGGCCGAGTCGACTGACGAGGCTGCTGCGACCGAGACGAAGGAGGCCTAGCCATGGCTGAAGCTACGAAGCAGGCTGGCCACGAGTCGGCCGAGCACGACGTTCGCGCTGCGGACGCTCGTGGGTACCGGAAGACCCGGCGCGGTTACGTCGTCAGCGACAAGATGGACAAGACGGTGACCGTCGCCGTGGAGGACCGCTTCAAGCACCCCCTCTACGGCAAGGTTATCCGCCGCACCGCCAAGGTGAAGGTTCACGACGAGCAGAACAGCGCCGGCACCGGCGACCTCGTCGTCATCAGTGAGACCCGCCCGTTGAGTGCGACCAAGCGCTGGCGCCTCGTCGAGATTCTCGAGAAGGCTAAGTAGGCGCTAGACGCGTCTTGCGTAGGAGAAACCAATGATTCAGCAAGAATCCAGAGTGAAGGTAGCCGACAACACCGGCGCCAAGGAGCTCCTGACTATTCGGGTGCTCGGCGGTTCGGGTCAGCGCTACGCCGGGCTCGGCGACGTCATCGTTGCCACGGTGAAGGATGCGATTCCCGGCGGCGCCGTCAAGCGCGGCGAGATCGTCAAGGCCGTGCTTGTGCGCACCGCCAAGGAGACGCGTCGCGCCGACGGCTCATACATCAAGTTCGACGAGAATGCGGCAGTGATCTTGCGCGGCGACAATGACCCCCGCGGTACCCGTATCTTCGGGCCGGTGGGTCGCGAGCTGCGCGACAAGAAGTTCATGAAGATTATCTCGCTCGCTCCGGAGGTGATCTAACACCATGGCAAAGATCAAGAAGGGCGACCTCGTCGAGGTGATCACGGGCGCTCGCCAGTCCCGCGGTGGAGACCGCGGCAAGCAGGGCACGGTCCTTGCCGTACTGGACAACGACCGGGTGCTCGTCGAGGGCATCAACTACGTGACGAAGCACGTGCGCGTCGGTCAGACCCAGCAGGGCTCGAAGACCGGGGGCATCGAGACGCACGAGGCGCCGATCCACATCTCGAACATCGCCGTCGTCGACCCCGAGTCGAAGAAGCCCACCCGCGTGGGACACCGCGTCGAGGAGGTCGTCACCGACGGCGTCGCCAAGACCGTCCGCGTTCGTTACGCCAAGAAGTCAGGTAAGGACCTGTCATGACCGACACCACCACTGCTGCGCAGGCTGGCACAATCCAGCCGCGCCTGAAGCAGAAGTACAACAGCCAGATCCGTTCCGAACTCCAGAAGCAGTTCGGCTATGGCAACATCAACCAGGTTCCCCGTCTGGTCAAGATCGTCGTGAACACGGGCGTCGGCGACGCCGCGCGCGACAGCAAGGTGATCGACGGTGCTGTGGCCGACCTGACCAAGATCACCGGCCAGAAGCCGCAGGTGACCCGGGCGCGCAAGTCGATCGCCCAGTTCAAGCTGCGCGAGGGCCAGCCGATCGGTGCTCACTCCACGCTGCGCGGAAA
Organism: uncultured Actinomycetes bacterium; assembly: GCA_964570165.1. GTDB lineage: Bacteria > Actinomycetota > Actinomycetes > Jiangellales > Jiangellaceae > JBMCTR01. Next base: position 2,364 of record CAZMXH010000362.1, on the reverse strand, counting down.
TCGCGCGTGGGAGTTTCTCGACCGCCTGCTCTCGCTCGCGCTGCCGCGCATCCGTGACTTCCGCGGTTTGATCGACCACCAGTTCGACGGGGTTAACCCAGGATCCGGTGCTGCCTGGAGGAGCTGGCAGGAGGCCCTGCACGACCTGGCGCCGCGCCTGTTCCGCAACGTCGGCGACACGGGGCCGAGCGAGGGCCACCGTGCGCTCACCGAGCCCCACGAGCTGCCTGCCCCGGGTACGACCCCGACACCGTGGATCGACGAGCACGGCATGGTGACCTTCGAGACGACCACCGAGTTCGCCGATGCCACGGACGTGACCGTGTGGGGCAACTTCAACCCAGGCGGCAGCTGGCCGCGGGTGCCGATGGAGAAGGTCGGTGACCGTTGGCGTGTCACGATCGGTCCGGTCGACCCGTGGTTCTACTACTACCGGATCATGGTCAACGGCGTCGGGTTCAAGGACACCTCGAACCCAGGGCACATGACGACGGAGACGACGTGGAGTCCGTTCCTCGTGCCGGGTGAGGCCGCTCGCTTGGTGACCGACGTGCCCGAGGGCGAGGGCGGCAACCTGGAGGAGTTCACCTTCGCATCCAGCGCCGGGGGCGGGACCGCCCAGCGGACTGCGCTCGTGTGGACGCCGCCGGGCTACGACCCGGACCGTGCACAGGGCTACCCGGTGTTCTTCCTACAGCACGGCGGCGGCCAGAGCTACACCGACTGGACGGACGTCGGCCGCGCACGTCAGATCCTCGACAACCTCCACCGTGACAACAATCTCGCCGACATGGTCGTGGTCATGGCCAACGGCAATGGCGTCAACTTCCCCAACGAGCTGCGGAACTTCCTGCGGCCGGCGATCCAGGACGCCTACAACGTCTCGGAGCGGCCGGAGGATTACGCGCTGGCCGGCCTGTCGTTGGGGGCAGGGCACACGTTCTCGACCATCATGGCGTTCCCGCAGGAGTTCGGATACGCCGGGATGTTCTCAGGCTTCGGCACGGTGCCCGCGAGCGCCGATCCGGACCTGATCAACGAGTCCCTGCGACTGTTCTACGTCGGTACGGGTGACATCACCGACTTCACGTTCACGTTCACCATGAGCCTGCGGAACTCGCTCCTGAACAGCGGTATCGACCACGAGTTCCACCTCGGCATCGGGCCGCACGGCTGGGACACCTGGCAGCGCAACCTGATCGATTTCGCGCCGCGATTGTTCTCGCCGTGGACGAAGGACGACTGCAAGGACGGTGGCTGGCAGGACTTCCGGGCCGGTCATGAGTTCAGTAACCAGGGCAAATGCGTGGCCTACGTCGCTACGAAACAAGGGGACTAGGAGAACGCCTGCTACACCGCGCACGGGCCGCCCGGGAGCTGGGCGGCCCGCACGCCTACCAATTCGAGGTTGCATAGTTCCGAGCACGACTCTAAGGGAGAACGGTTATGAGAAACTCAAAAATAATGCCGGCCTTGGTGCTAGCTTCGGCGATGGCATTGGGCGTGTCGGCCGAGCCGGCACTGGCCGAAGACGTGGGCCTTTCCGAAGATGTGGATCTGACCTTGGGTCCGACCGTTATTCAGGATCCCGATTCGCCGACCGGCTACACCGTGCATTTTGTCTACCGCAATCCAACCGCTTCCAGCGTGAGATTCGTTGCCGACATTCTGTTGAGAGACTGGGAGAATACCGCTAATACGACGGTATACCAGCCGTCCGAGTATAGGCCCGGTCTCATGCGCGGGGGTGGCGCGTATGATGCGGAGATGACAAATGTCGGTGACGGCTATTGGGTGATCGATGTACCGCTTGCGGCCGGCGCCAACCAATACTGGTTCTACGTGGACAACAACACCAGCCTATGGGTGACCGATCCCGCGAATCCACCGATATATGCTCCAGATGGCCTCACCGGAAACGCCAGGCGTGCCTTTAACAAGGTAAATGTGCCGTATGACGCGGAAAAGCAGAACTTCGGACCCATGGCGGCACGTGAAATTGAAAACCCCAGGTCCGATTCCGCTAAAGGTACGTGGAGTTATGTGCCAATGCAGATCGGTACCACCACGCGGACTCTGGGTGTGTACGAGCCACCCGGATACGATCCAAACCGAGCAGAACCATATAAGACGATCTACATGCAACATGGCGGCGGTCAGGATCAGTCGGACTGGATGAACATCGGCAGCGTACCGGTCATCATGGATAACCTGATCCTCGACGGCCTTACCGAGCCGGCGATCGTCGTCACGACCGGGCCGGCGCCGTCGTCCGATCCCGACAGCGTCGCCGTGGTCAGGCGGACCGGAACGGTACGCCCGTCGTGGTGCAGCAGGCGTTGCAGCGAGTTCGTCCGGCCCCCG
>CAZMXH010000361.1:0-4002 GCA_964570165.1 uncultured Actinomycetes bacterium | reverse complement strand
CCCACTTCCGAGTCGTGCCGCCCCACTTCCGAGTCGTGCCGCCCCACTTCCGAGTCGTGCCGCCCCACTTCCGAGTTGTCAGGGTCGGCGGCACCGTCTCCGCTGGCTACGGAGTTGTCCGGCCTGACAGGTCGAGTGGGGGGGAGGTACGGGATCTCGATGGTCGCCTGCAGGCTCGGCAGCTGGGCGCGCAGCTGCTCGACCGTCGGCCGGATGTCGTACTCCCGGCCGCCGTAGAGGTAGCCGTCGACGGCGACGAGCACCTTGGGCTCGATCTGGGTGAACCGGTCGGCGACGGCCCGCACCCCGAAGTCGGGGGAGCACGACGACCACGTCGCGCCGAGGCTTGCTGTCGCGAGGAATGCCACCAGCGCGTGCGGTGAGTTGGGGACGAGCGCCACGACCCGGTCGCCCCGCCGGACGCCGAGTTCGAGGAGGCCAGCACGGAGGGCCGCGACCTGGGCACGCAGCTCGCCGTAGGTCAGATGCTCGGTCTGGCCGTCCTCGCGATGGAAGATGACGGCCAGGTCGTCGTCCGCCTTGCCCTGGCCGGGCCGCAGCGAGTGCTCCGCGTAGTTCAAGGTCGCGCCCGGGAACCACCTCGCGCCCGGCATGACCCGCTCAGCGAGGATGGTGTCGGCGCGCTCATGGAACGCGACCTCGAAGAAGTCGGCGACGGCGGCCCAGAACCGCTCCAGTTCGGCAACGGACCACCGCCAGAGATCGCCGTAGCCGGCGAACTCCAGCCCTAGGTCGCTGGCCAGCCAGTGCCGGAACGCCGCCATCCGGCTCCGCTCCACCAGTTTCGGATCAGGCTCCCACAGCACTTCCGGATGCGCGTCCATCATGGTCTCCGTCGACGGAGCAGCAGGTCACGCTGCTTCACAGGCGTCCTGGCCAAGAACGCTTCCCATGCGTACAAGGTAGCTTCCTGCCGTCTCGGGCCGCCAGAGGCCGCTCGGCGTGACCCGTCGAAGTGATCGGGGTGGTTCTGGTGACGTCCTGGAGTCACCGGAACCACCCCGATCACCGCGATCGGTCGCCGACTGGACGCGTGATGTGGAACTCGTCCGCCCGGCCGCGCAGGTGGACGGGAACCTGGTCGCGCAGCGGGGGCAGGTGCAGGGCGAGTCGGCTGAATGTGCCCTCTATGTCGATCGATGCGAGCCGGATGTTCGTGAGGTCGGCCTGGAGTTCGTTGGCGCCGTTCCGAACCCGGATGTTCCAGGTCACGTCGGGATGGAGCGCGACGCGCCCGTCGCCTGCCGATGGCTCGGCACCGAAGCGCAGGCTCACAGTTCCGTCCGCGACCGCCACCGCGGGCTGGTGGCCGCGGAAGTGCGCGGTGAATAGAAGGGCGGCCGCCGTACCGGCGTGGATGCGGATGCTCTTGGCACCGTTGCTCACGGCCAGCGTGGCGGTGGTGAGGCCACCGCGAGCAGTGCTGTACTGGCGGTGGCCGTCGCACAGCCAGTTCATCCATTGGAACGTACGGGGGCCCGGCGGCCCAGAGAACGGGGCGGGCCGCCGCCGTTCCTGGCGGAAAACCGCGTCGTGGGCTGTGGCAGGCCGGGCGGTTTTCCACCTCGCGCTCGGTGGCCGGCCACGTTCTCCGGCCGCGACGATCGTCCTACGTTCGTCGGCATGAGCGACGCGAACGCGTTGACCGCGGCACCGAACTCCGGCGAGACGCCGAGCAGCAGCCCGGCCGGTCCGGTTCCGGGGTGGACGGTGTGGCCGCTGCGGACGCTCGTGCTGCTCCTCGCCGTACTGGTGTTCTTGCAGCCGGTTCTCGCCGGGATGTTCGTGACGGGTTCCGTCGGCATGCTGGAACTGCATTCGGCGAATCACGTCCTGATCCTGTTTGTGCTGCTTCTTCAGATCGCCGCCGCGATCTTGGTGTGGCGTCCAGGCCGCGGGCCGGCGTGGCCGATCTGGGCGAGCGTGGCGTACCTGCTGCTCGTCGAGGTTCAGGCCGGCTTCGGCTTCGCGCGGCAGCTCATCCCGCATTTCCCGATGGGCGTCCTGCTGTTCGGCGCCGCCATCGTCATGGTGATCGGCGTCTGGTCGCCGCGGCTGCGGATGCGCCGGTCGGCGCCTCCCGAGCGGAGGGCCGCGGCATGACGGGCGAGCTGTCGCGTCGCAGGTTTCTCGGTCTGCTGGGTGCCGGCGCCGTGGCGGGGATCGGAGCGGTCGCTTGCGGTGGTGCGACGACCGAGCGGTCGGGCGTGCTGCTCAAGAGTCGGCTCCGGCTGCCGCAGCCGTTCGCGGTGCCGCTGCCGATCCCCGACGTGGCGCGGCCCGTCCGGGGCGGCGACGCCTACGAGCTCGTGCAGCGACCCGAGCAGATGGAGATCATTCCCGGTGTGCGCACCGAGATCTGGGGGTACGACGGGACGTTCCCGGGTCCGACGTTCGACGTCCGCAGGGGTCGTCCGATCACTGTCCGCGTGACCAACGAGCTGCCGGTGCCGACGTCGACCCACCTGCACGGAGGGGTGACCCCGCCGGAGTTCGACGGATACCCCACGCATCTGGTCGTACCTCGAGGCGAGGGTGGGCACTTCCACCCGGCTGGCGGCTCGCACCATGAGCACGACCCGTCGGTGTGGGACCTGGCCGACGGCTCGTTCGCGCACGAGTATCCGGTCGATCAGGCGGCGGCCACCCTCTGGTACCACGACCACCGGATGGACTTCACCGCGCCGCAGGTCTACCGCGGCCTCGCGGGCATGTTCATCGTTCGGGACGATGTCGACGACGCCCTGCCCCTGCCGAAGGGCGACAAGGACATCCCGCTGCTGATCTGTGACCGGGCGTTCGAGGAGGACGGCTCGTTCCGCTACCCGTCGATCGACCCGACCCTGCTTGGCGAACCGGGCGTGACGGGGCGGTATCACCAGGGGGTCGAGGGCGACGTCATCCTCGTGAACGGGGCACCGTGGCCGGAGCTGGAGGTCGAGGCGACCCGCTACCGGTTCCGGATGCTCAACGCGAGCAACGCGCGACGGTACGACCTGCGGCTCGACCCTCCGCCGCCCAGTGGGCCGGCCTTCACCCAGGTTGCCAGCGATATCGGCCTGCTCGCGGAACCGCAGGAGCGCGACCGGGTGGGGCTCGCCGGCGCCGAGCGCGTGGAGGTGGTCATCGACTTCGGCCGCTACCCGGTCGGCACCGTGGTCACGCTGACCAACGAGTTGGGCACAGGCCGCACTCGGGACGTGATGCGGTTCCGGATAGCCCGGCGAGGCACCGAGGACAGCGAGATCCCCGCCCGGCTCGCGGACGTGGAACCGCTGACCAGCCGCCAGGCCGTGCGCACCCGCAGCTTCGACTTCCGGCGGACCCAGTCCGACACCGGACAACTGTGGACGATCAACGGCGAGCCGTTCGATCCGGCAGGGTCGCTGGCTTCGCCCGAGCTAGGTACGACAGAGCTGTGGAAGTTCACCAGTGACTTCCACCACCCCGTCCACGTCCACCTCGGGCACTTCCACGTGTACCGGCGCAACGGGGGACCGCCTCTTCCCCGCGACGCGGGCTGGAAGGACACCGTGGACGTCCGGCCCTTCGAGGTGGTCGAGGTGCTGGTGCGCTTCACCGGCTACCGCGGCCGATACGTCATGCACTGCCACAACCTGGAGCACGAGGACATGATGATGATGGCCAACTTCGAGACCCTCTGACCGCTCCCCCAGCTTCGGTCCCGTGTCGACGGTTTCACACGGTGCGACCCGTCGACACGGGACCAAATCCGGGAGATCAGAAGCGATCGGGGTCGGCGAGCGCCCAGTCGGCACGCCACTGCGCGGGTACGTCGGCCAGCAACTGACCCGGTTCGAGCCAGTCGTACAACTGCGCATACGAACGCGTGTCGGCATGGCCCACGGTGCGTCGCAGCAGGTCCGGTCGGAGGCGCGCGGGGTCGCGTACGCCCATCGACGCGATGATCTGGGTCGCCTCCCGCACCGTCGCCTCGTGATAGCGGTACGCTCGTACGCC
>CAZMXH010000360.1:0-4007 GCA_964570165.1 uncultured Actinomycetes bacterium | reverse complement strand
GGGCATCGACGAGCCGCTGCCGGAGGGCAACTGGCCGGTGGTGGCTCCGTCCCCGCTGCCGTACACGCCGGACAACCAGGTGCCTCGCGAGCTGACCCGCGCCGACATGGCCGCCATCCGGGACGAGTTCGTCGCCGCGGCGCGCCGGGCCGACGCCGCCGGGTTCGACCTGCTGGAACTGCACTGCGCCCACGGCTACCTGCTGTCCAGCTTCATCTCACCGCTGACCAACCACCGGACCGACGGCTACGGCGGGTCGCTGGAGCGGCGGCTGCGCTACCCGCTGGAGGTCTTCGACGCGATCCGGGACGTGTGGCCGGCGGGCAAGCCGATGTCCGTGCGCATCTCGGCGACGGACTGGTACCCGGGCGGCACGCAGGCCGATGACGCCGTAGCCATCGCGGCGGCGTTCGCCGACCACGGCGTGGACGCGGTGGACGTCTCGACCGGCCAGGTCGTGGCCGACGAGCGGCCGGCGTACGGCCGCAGCTTCCAGACGCCGTACGCCGACAGGATCGCCAACGCGGTCGACGTCGCGACCATCGCGGTGGGCGCGATCTCCTCGGCCGAGGACGTCAACGCGATCATCCTCGCCGGGCGGGCCGACCTGGTGGCGCTGGGCCGCACCCATCTCTACGACCCGATGTGGACGTTGCACGCGGCCGCGGCACAGGGCTACTCCGGCGAGGGCGTCGACTGGCCGTTGCCGTGGCGCGCGGGCAGCAGGCCGCCGGCCACCTCGCGCGCGAGCGAGCCTCGCCCGCGGCTGGAGCTCGTCAGGGACCCGGGCGCCGGGCGGACCCGGCACGAGCGGTGGCGGCCCGCGTCAGCGCGCTGAGACCTCCTGCAACGCGCCGTCGAGCGCCGCCACGCACGCATCGATCTGGTCGTCCGTGATGACGAGGGGCGGGCAGAACGACAGCGTCGCCTCGCCGATGGCCCGGACGATCACTCCTCGTTCGAGCATCGCGTCCCGCACCGCCACCGCGTCGACGCCGGGGTGCATGCCCACGGCCCACACCGCACCGTCCCCGCGGACCTCGGCGACGAGACCGCGATCAGCTACGTCCCGCAGCCCGCCCGACAACCGCCGGCCGATGGCCGGTGCCCGTTCCGGCAGCGCCTCCTCCTGCAGCAGGCCGACGGCGGCGACCCCTGCAGCGCATGCCACCGGGTGGCCGCTGTAGGTGTGACCGTGCCGCAGCACGAACGCCGGATCCGCCTCGAGCGGCCCACGGACGGCCGGACCGACGAGCACGCCGCCGAGCGGCACGTAGCCGGACGTCACGCCCTTGGCGAACGTCACAAGGTCCGGGCGGACACCGTAGTGCTCGGCGCCCCACCACCGGCCGAGGCGTCCGAAGCCGCAGATGACCTCGTCGGAGATCAGGAAGGCACCGTGCTCGTCGCAGATCCGGCGCAGTTCCTCGTGGTAGCCGGGCGGCGGCGGGAACACTCCGGCGGCCCCGACGACCGGCTCCGCGATCACCGCCGCGAGCTCGCCGGGGTGCTGCTCGGCGACCTTGCGGACCGCGGCCGGGTCGTCGTACGGCACCTGGACGACGTCGCCGAGCATGGCGCCGAAGTGCTGCTGGTTCGCCGGGAGGCCGGTCGCGGCCAGCCCGCCGTACGTGACGCCGTGGTAAGAGGGTGTGCGGCTGATGACCAGCCGCCGCGACGCGTTACCCGCGAGCGCGTGCGCGGCGCGCGCAAGCTTGATGGCGCTGTCGACGGCCTCGGAGCCGGAGCTCGTGAAGAAGACCCGGAAGCCCTCCCCCGGTGCGATCGCCGCGAGCCTGGCGGCCAGCTCGTCAGCCGGCGGGTTGGTGAAGATGTCGAAGGTGTGGAACGCGTCGAGCCGGCTGAGCTGGGCCGTCACGGCATCGACTATCTCGCGGCGGCCGTGGCCGACGTTGCAGTACCAAAGGCTGGCCATCGCGTCGAGGTACTCGCGTCCGGCCGTGTCCCGGACAACGGCTCCCTCGCCTTCCGCGATGCACAGGAACTGCTCGTTGGACGGACGGGCGAACGGGTGCAAGAAGTGCGGCACCGCCATCGGGACCTCCCTGTTCGCGCTTCGCCACATGCGTCACCAGACCATAGCCGACCGGCTGTTGCGGCCGGCCGCCGCACCGCCGAGGTGGCGACCCCTTGCCCCCGGATCAGCGCCAGGCCAGCATGGACGCCATCCGTGCGGAAAGGAGACCGGAATGTCCCTGCTCACCGACCTGGCTGCGGCCGTCTCGAGCGGACGGGTCGAGGTCGTCGACCTCACCGCTCCCCTCAGCGACCAGACGCCCATCCTCATCCTCCCCGAGCAGTTCGGCCAGACCGACCGGTTCCAGTTACGGGAGATCAGCCGCTACGACGACCGCGGCCCGGCCTGGTACTGGAACAACATCACCACCGGTGAGCACACCGGCACCCACCTGGACGCGCCGATCCACTGGATCACCGGGCGCGACTCGCATGACGTCTCGCAGATCCCGCCGGCCCGGCTGGTTGCTCCGGCTGCCGTGCTGGACTTCGCCGCCGAGGCTGCCGCCGACCCCGACTTCCTGATCGAGATCGACCACATCAAGGCCTGGCAGGCCGAACACGGCGACCTGCCGTCGGGCGGCTGGCTGCTGCTGCGGACGGGCTGGGACGCGCGCAGCGACAACCAGCAGGAGTTCCTCAACGCCGACGAGTCCGGCCCGCACACGCCCGGCGTCAGCGTGGAGTGCGCCCGGTGGCTCGCCGAGGAGGTTCCCATCCAGGGAGTGGGCGTCGAAACCGTGGGCACCGACGCCGGAGCGGCGCACTCGTTCGACCCGGCCTTCCCGTGCCACGCCTACCTGCTCGGCGCCGGCAAGTACGGGCTCACCTCCCTGCGCAACCTCGCCACGCTGCCGCCGACCGGAGCGGTGGTCGTCGCGGCGCCGCTGCCCATCGTCGGCGGCTCGGGGAGTCCGACCCGGGTTCTGGCCCTGGTCGAGCGCTTATGCAGGTCAGCGAGGCGGTCGGGCGCACGCTCGCCGGCCTTGGCGTGCGGCACGCGTTCGGGGTGGTCGGCAGCGGCAACTTCGACGTCACGAACGCGCTGGTCGCAGGCGGGGTGCGGTACGTCGCCGCGCGGCACGAGGGCGGCGCGGCGACGATGGCCGACGCGTACGCCCGGATGAGCGGCTCGGTGGCGGTGCTCACGCTGCACCAGGGCTGTGGGCTGACCAACGCGATGACGGGGATCACCGAGGCCGCCAAGAGCAGGACGCCGGTCGTCGTGGTCGCCGCGGAGGCCGATGCGCCGACGTCGAACTTCGCGGTCGACCAGGCGGCGCTGGCGACGGCGGTCGGTGCGACCGCGGTGCGCGTCGGATCGGCGGAGACGGCGGTCGCCGACACGATCCGGGCGTTCCGCATGGCGAGGGACGAGCACCGCACCGTGGTGCTGAACCTTCCGCTGGGGCTGCAGCGGCTGGACGCCCAGGGTGCCGCCGCACCGGCCGACCTCGCGCCCGCCGAGCCGGTCCGCCCGGCGGCGGACGACGTCGCCGCGCTCGCGGACCTGCTGGCCGGCGCCGACCGGCCGGTCATCATCGCCGGCCGCGGCGCCCGGCACGCGCGAGCGGAACTGCTGTCACTGGCCGACGCGTGCGGTGCGCTGCTGGCGACCTCTGCCGTCGCGAAGGGCCTGTTCCACGGCAGCCCCTGGTACCTGGACGTGTCAGGCGGCTTCGCGTCGCCCCTCGCGGCCGAGTTGATCAAGGGCGCGGACGTGATCGCCGGGTTCGGTTGCGCGCTGAACATGTGGACGATGCGGCACGGCCGGCTGATCGGGCAGGGCACCCGGGTCGCGCAGGTCGACGTCGACCCCGGTGCGCTGGGAGTGCACCGGCCTGTCGACCTCGGAGTGGTCGGCGACAGCGCGGCGACGGCGGCTGCCGTGACGGCCCACCTCTCTCGCGTTGATCATGGCCAATCTCTGGTAAGTGACGGCCGGATAGCAGATTCTTCCCATGATCAAC